>JAISQD010000033.1 GCA_031274415.1 Tannerellaceae bacterium
CCATTCCCCGTTTTCGTAATACTTCCCCCGCTGGGTGATCTCGCGGATATTGATTTCGGGATTGAAATTGGTGGCGAACGCCTTATGATGGTCGCCGGCATTGCAGTCGACGATATCCAGCTCATGTATCTCATCAAAATAATGTTTGGCGGCATAAGCCGTAAAAACGCCGGTCACACCCGGATCGAAACCGCATCCCAGTATGGCGGTAAGCCCCGCTTTTTCAAACCGCTCCCTGTATGCCCATTGCCAACTGTACTGGTATTTGGCCTCATCCAACGGCTCGTAATTGGCCGTATCCAAATAACTGACGCCATAGGACAGGCAAGCGTCCATGATGGACAGATCCTGGTAGGGCAATGCCAGGTTCACCACCAGATCCGGCTTAAAGACATTGAACAGTGCCACCAGTTCATCCGTTTTATCGGCGTCTACCTGAGCGGTTTGTACGGGTATGTCCCTGATGCCTTCCGCTATTTTGTCCGCTTTACTTTTGGTACGGGTGGCGATCATGATATGGCTGAAAACACCTGCATTCATCGCGATCTTTTTCACTGCGACACTGCTGACGCCCCCGGCGCCGATGACTAAAACTCTTCCCATTTACTCAATCGATTTTATCTTGTTATTAACAGAATTGCAAGATTGCTGAAATCACATGACAAATATACGAAAAGATTCGATGGCCGGCAATACCATACTCCATATTCAGTAAAGGTCATGGAAACTACCTAACTGGAGCGTTCCAACGATATACTAGTCCGTCGCGACGCTCTAACTAAGTATTTCCGGCGGCATGAGCATGCTCCATCTTGCCGGACTTCTCTTCCCGGAATTTTTTTTTTAATACCGGGCAAAATAAAATAGAAGTTATCGTACTTTTGTATTTTCTTTTCAAGTGAAAGGTTGTATAGGATCAAAAAACAGATGGCAAAAGATAAGAACGCATTGGAAAACGGGCGCATTAGCATATGGGGCGCACGTGTACATAACCTGAAAAATATAGACGTCGATATGCCGCGCAACAGGCTGACAGTCATTACCGGTATGAGTGGAAGCGGTAAATCTTCTTTGGCGTTCGATACGATATTTGCAGAAGGACAGCGCAGGTATGTTGAGACCTTTTCGGCCTATGCCCGTAACTTTCTTGGTAGCATGGAACGTCCCGACGTAGACAGGATTACCGGCCTTAGCCCTGTTATTTCCATCGAGCAGAAAACAACCAACCGCAATCCGCGTTCGACCGTCGGGACGACGACTGAAGTCTATGACTTCTTCCGTTTGTTATACGCCCGGGCAGGCGATGCCTATTCCTACCTGAATGGAGAAAAAATGGTCAAATACTCGGAAGAACAGATCCTGCAACTCATCATTGAGAAGTACGAAGGAAAGAAAACCTACCTGCTGGCTCCCGTAGTCAGGAACCGGAAAGGGCATTATAAGGAACTGTTTGAGCACATACGGAAAAAGGGCTACCTGCATGTCCGTGTAGACGGCGAATTACGCGAGATATTTCACGGGATGAAGCTCGACCGCTACAAGATGCACAGTATTGAAGTCGTCATTGATAAATTAGTCGTTACACCTGCCGATGAACGCCGTTTGAAAGAGAGCCTGAAAATAGCCATGAAGCAGGGGGACGGCCTGATCATCGCGTTGGATGCCGAGACAAACGAAGCGCACCATTTCAGTCGCCGGTTGATGGATCCCTTGACAGGCCTTTCGTATAGCGAACCGGCGCCCCACAACTTCTCGTTCAACTCTCCACAGGGCGCCTGCCCGAAGTGTAAGGGGTTGGGACAGGTGAACCTGCTGGATATAGGCAAAATTGTTCCCGACCCAGCGTTGAGTATCTACAATGGCGGTATTGTCGCTCTGGGGAAATATAAAGATTCACTGATCTTCTGGCAGATTGAAGCGATATGTGAAAAATACGGCGTGACGATTAAAACGCCTATCCGGGAGATACCGGAAGAGGCGGTAGACGAAATCATGAACGGTACGGACGAGCGGCTGCAGATCAAGAATATGTCGCTGGGCAATTCCAACTATTTCATGTCCTACGAAGGCGTCGCCAAGTATATCATGATGCAGCAGGAAAGCGAGGCTTCGGCTTCGGCACAGAAATGGGCAGGACAGTTTATCCGAATGTCGGCTTGCCCGGAATGTGGCGGCCGGCGGTTGAACCGAGAAGCCCTGCATTATAAAATAGCCGGACTGACTATTGCCGAAGTATCGGCGATGGATATCTCCGAACTGTATGACTGGCTGGAGGGTATCGAAGAGAAGCTGACGGTCAAACAGCAGCAAATCGCTACGGAGATAGTGAAAGAGATCCGCCTGAGACTGAAGTTCCTGCTGGATGTCGGGTTGGAATACCTTTCGCTCGACCGCGCTTCCGCGACGCTTTCGGGAGGCGAGAGCCAGCGTATCCGGCTGGCTACGCAAATAGGAAGTCAGTTGGTCAATGTCCTCTATATATTGGACGAACCCAGCATCGGATTGCACCAACGGGATAATATCCGCCTGATCGATTCGTTGAAGCAATTGCGCGACACGGGAAACTCCGTCATCGTGGTAGAACACGACAGGGAGATGATGCTGAATGCCGACTACGTCATCGACATGGGGCCGAAGGCCGGACGTCTGGGCGGCGAGGTCGTCTTTTCCGGGACGCCTGCCGACATGCTGCAGGCGGATACACTGACATCGGCTTACCTGAACGGAAAGATGGAAATTGCCATACCCCCTGTACGACGTGCAGGCAACGGGAAATTTATCAGGATTAAAGGGGCGTCCGGCAACAATCTGCAACAGGTCGACGTCTCTTTTCCATTGGGGATCTTTATCTGTGTAACCGGCGTGTCGGGCAGCGGTAAATCAACGTTGATCAACCGTACGCTCCAGCCGGTTTTGAGCCAACACTTTTACCGTTCCTTAGAAGATCCGTTACCCTATACATCCATTGAAGGAATGGATCATGTAGACAAGATTGTCACTGTCGACCAATCGCCTATCGGCCGTTCGCCGCGAAGCAACCCGGCCACCTATACGGGGGTGTTCGCCGATATACGCAGCCTCTTTGTCGAACTTCCCGAATCCAAGATACGGGGCTATAAACCGGGACGTTTCTCCTTCAATGTGACGGATGGCCGGTGTGAAACCTGTAAAGGAAACGGATATAAAACGATAGAGATGAACTTCCTGCCCGATGTGCTGGTCCCTTGTGAAGAGTGTCACGGGAAGCGGTATAACAGGGAAACGCTGGAGGTGCGCTTTCGCGGCAAATCAATTGCCGATGTATTGGATATGACCATCAATATGGCCGTCGAATTTTTTGAGAACATCCCTTCTATCCTGTCAAAGATCAAGGTATTGCAGGATGTCGGATTGGGGTATATCAAGCTCGGGCAACCTTCCACCACCCTGTCGGGAGGAGAAAGCCAACGGATAAAACTGGCCGCCGAACTATCCAAACGCGATACCGGCAATACGCTTTATGTGCTGGACGAACCGACAACCGGGCTTCACTTCGAAGATATACGCGTACTGCTCGGGGTGTTGAATAAATTGGTAGACAAGGGGAATACCGTTATTGTGATCGAGCATAATATGGATGTGATCAAATGTGCCGATTACCTGATTGATATGGGGCCTGAAGGGGGTAAGAAGGGTGGGGAAATCCTGTTTACCGGTACGCCCGAGCAGATGGCCGGGGCGGAAACCAAGAGCTATACGGCTCCTTTCCTGAAAAACGAATTAAAAAAATAGCTGATGAAGAATCCGATTGTCATGATCAAACAGTGTGTGGAAAAGGAAGAGCCTTACTTTGTCTTGCGTGGGCAGGATATTTGTGCGCTTCCGGCCATAGAAGCCTATTATGAAGCGATAAGGAAACAGGTAAAGGATCCCTATTTCATTGAAGAGATAGAGGAGATCATGAAAGATTTCCGGGCGTTTCGTGAAGAACAGCAAACACATATCCCCGATTAAACGATGGCAGGCGACAGCTACAAGACCATCCTCCAAACGGCCTCCGGCTATTATACCGAGAAACGAAGCCGCTTCCTCTCCTATGCGATCCCCGTGCAGACGGTGGAAGAGGTCAAGGCGGAGCTGGAGAAATACCGCAAACGGTATTACGACGCCCGCCACCTCTGTTGGGCCTATATGCTGGGAAGCGACCGGACGGTCTTTCGCGCCAATGACGATGGCGAACCGTCGTCGACAGCCGGTAAACCCATACTGGGACAGATCAATTCGAATGCATTAACCGATATCCTTATCCTGGTCGTCCGCTACTTTGGCGGTATTGAACTTGGGACGAGCGGACTGATCACGGCCTATCGTGCAGCAGCGGCAGAGGCCATCGCATCCGCCGAAATCATAGAACGCACGGTAGACGAAGAGATAACCGTAACGTTTGAATACCCCCACCTGAACAGCGTTATGCGTATCGTAAAGGAAGACAGTCCGGTGGTCGTCTCGCAACGTTTCGACATGGATTGCCGGATGACGCTCCGCATACGGAAAGGAGAAGCCGGACGGCTGAAAGAAAAACTGCAGAAAGTAGAAACAGCCCGCCTGATCCTTGAAAAAGAAAAGTTTGGGGATATGCTTTGAGATCGAACTATTTTACTATTTTTGCAGTTTATTTAATGTATCATTAAATGATATCCTATGAGTCCGATTCGAGTTATACTTAAACCTATACGCCGCTTGGCTACGCAAAAACCAAATGCCAGTCTACTGCTATTTATAGCAACAGTCGTTGCTATGGCATTGGCTAATTCTCCCTGGGCAGTCACCTATAATACGCTATTGAGCCATCCTGTCAATTTTCATATCGGCAACTATAATTTCTTTTCCCATCATGGTGTAGCGATGACATTGCTGGAGTTTGTCAACGACGCGTTGATGGCGATCTTCTTTTTTGTGATCGGCTTGGAGATCAAACAGGAAGTCCTGATCGGCGAATTATCCTCCCTGCGGAAAGCCCTGCTTCCTGTCATTGCCGCTGCCGGCGGGATGCTTATTCCTGTGCTGGTCTATGTGACCGTATGCGGAGGCTCTCCCGGAACGCGGGGCGCTGCTATCCCCATGGCGACTGATATCGCTTTTGCTTTAGCCGTTCTTGGCTCGTTGGGCAGGCGGATACCTCTCTCGCTCAGGATATTCCTTACGGCTTTGGCAGTCGTGGACGATATTGGGGGGATCATTGTCATTGCTCTGTTTTACAGTTCGGGGATATCCATAGAGCCTTTGCTGTTTTCGCTTGTCTTCCTTGCCGGGTCGTATATCGCCGGAAAGTGTCGCATCAACAGTAATGGTTTCTATTATATTACAGGGTTTATTATTTGGCTGCTTTTTGTCGAATCAGGGATCCATCCGACGATTGCAGGCGTATTGATCGCCTTCACCATACCTGCCCGGCCGGTGATCAAACTTGATGAGTTTACCGAAGAGATGATCGAATACCTGCAAATGCTGGATTATACCGAAGTCAAACATTCCCATAAAGCCTCCGTACTGACCTCTTCACAGATTCAGGTATTGAATAATGTGCACACACTGGCGGATAAGACCATCAGTCCGTTGCAAAAGATCATCGACAAACTGCATCCGCTGGTCTATTTCCTGATCCTCCCGTTGTTTGCTTTTGTCAATGCCGGCGTGACGTTTAACGATATCGCGTTAAGCTCGCTTGCCGGTGTTCCTTTAGCAATCTTTTTGGGCTTGTTCGTCGGTAAATCGGTGGGTATTTTCCTTTTCTCCTATCTTTCGGTACGTCTGCGGCTTGTCATGATGCCTTCGGGCGTGACCTACAAAAACCTGTGGGGGGTAGCCATGCTTGGTGGAATCGGTTTTACCGTTTCCCTGTTTATTGCCAACCTATCGTTCGCCACCTATCCTGACGTCGGCGCCAATTTGTTGAATCAGGCTAAGCTGGGCGTTTTCACCGGATCATTCATATCGGGAATCGCCGGTTATTTCATACTGAACAAGGTGCAGCCTCAATTGTCAGGGAATTACCCGGCAAAGTAAACGTCCGGCCTTCTCCATATATGCCGCAGCCACATTCGCCCTATGTAAAGATGGTTTGTAAAAGCTTGCGAAAACAAAGAAGAGGTTATCCGTGTTGGATAACCTCTTTTTGTATGCAGACTCTAATAATTTCTCTTTATTCCAAAGAATAAACTAAGGTTAAATGTAGAGATGACCACATTTGGTTCACCGCACGATATAAGCGAATACCGTACCAAAAAATGAATGAGGACGGAAGGGTGGGGATAAGTTACTAAGAAACAATTGTATAAAATAAATACAGGAAGATTCTCCCGTATCCGTTTACATTCCTTATATGTGGAAAGCTTCCACAGTTGGGGAATTATTCCACAAAATAGGCGTTTGCCTTAATCCGGTTATTCTTTTCTGTACGCGATATGCCATTTGTCCAACATCTCGAAGTCCTGTCTTTTCAGACCTGTTTCCCAGAATGGTACAGGATTGTCGTGGTCGCCGAGATACATCCGGTCGCACACCGTAAACGCCTGACCGGTTAGAGAGAGGCTCGCCTCTTTCTCCTCCGTTTCTATTCCGGCGATATCGAGCATGGTGTGGAAAACGCTGTTGGTGCTAACGGGTAGTGTCTGGTGGGAGAGCGCCGCCTCATATTTCTCCGGATAGACGTTGCGGTACGTGTCCGAGAACCAGATAAGATAAGGAATATGTAACTGGTAATATGTCGGGATGGGGGAGGCGTGCAGGTAACGCTGGCGGCAATCGTCGAAGATATCTTCCCCGTGATCGCTCAGGTATAGCATAGCCGTGCAGTCATGGGTGGCGGACAGCGAACGGGCGATCCTGTTCAGGAAAAAGTCCGTATACAGGATTGCGTTGTCGTAGGCATTCCTTAGCTCCTCCTTGTAGGTGGCGCGGATTCCTTTTGCCTTATCCGGTTTGAAACGGGCAAATTCCTGCGGATACCGCTCGTGGTAGTTGAAGTGGGAGCCGTAGGTATGGAGGACGACGAAGAGATTCCCCTCGATCTTGTCTAACTTCTCCTGTAAATGGGGCAGGATGTCTTCGTCGTACGGTGAGGAGAGGTATGAACCGCTCTTCTCCGTGCTGATATCTATAAAGGTATCCGCCTCGCGGTAAAACGCACCGATCATCGAGCCGGTCAACTTTTGGTTGGCAATGACAACCGTATGGAACCCTGCCTCTTTAAAGGCGGTTACCATGCTTTTCTCGGAGTAGATCACACCGTAATTCTCCGCACTGGCTGATGAGAGGATAATGGGTACGCTTTTGTGCGTATTGTTCGACTGGGTGATCACATCGGTAAAATGGACAAGCCCGTCCAGCTTTTCCATATGCGGCGTCGTCTCCCGTTCGTAACCATACAGGCTCCACTCCATCGCCCTCGAGGTCTCCCCGACGACCAGCACGTAGGCTTCGCGTTTGCCCTCCGCCTGTCGGGGCTTGGTGGCGTGAAAGGAGAAGTCTGCCGACGTGTGGTGGTAGTTCCGGTTCTTCTCCGACTTATTGATAGCAAAATAGAGGTTGTATAATGCATTCACGGGATACACATCATTCTTTAACGAGAACCGGTAGTCCTGTAAAGGGGATAAGAAACAGAGCGCTACCCCCAATACGAACAGGCCGGCGCTTATTCCCCGCCACTTTTTGCAAAAGGTATCCGGCAACGTCTCTTTTATCCTCACCGAATGACAGGCCAGCCATAGAACCGGCAATACATAAAAAGAGAATACGCACACGATCACAATAAATATATTGCCCAGCAGCTCGCTGGCTTCCGAAGCGTTGGAACTGGTCAGGTTTAAAAACATATCGACGGCGATCACCGATTCCCCAAAGAGGTAGAGCAGCACCAGCTGACCGCCGTCCAGGATCACTTTCGGAAGCAGGCACCAGACTACCACGCCCGGTTTGTGCGCCAGCAACAAGACGCCCAACCAAACAGCTAACGGTATAATAAGGGAAGCAATACCAACAACGACGGGTAGCGGTTCCGTAATAAACAAAACAATATTAGGTACAATAAACAGGCATCCAAACAAGAAATATATATGTTCCTGACGGGCGATCCAACCCGCTAACTTTCTGATCATATCCATCTTCACAAAACCGCTTTTTTTATATAATGATTCATTTTATTACTACGTTTCGGCATTTACCATTAGAACCGACAAAGATACAGGTTATAAAAACAAAACACATACACAGAGGCACAAAAAAAGTTATTTCCCTTTTAAAAGGAGAGCAGATCACCGGTAGAGGGTGCAGACACTTGGAGGTACTCTCTTTTTCTTCGGGAACCGGTAGCTGTTTCTTCGGGAACCGGTAGCTGTTTCCTAAGGAGAAACTACCGGCTTGGTCGGTATGCACTGATCGTTCGCCATATGGCGAACGATTGACCGCCAATTGGCGAACAACTGACCGCCAATTGGCGAACAACTGACCGCCAATTGGCGAACAACTGACCGCCAGTTGGCGAACGATCGTCCGCCAACTGGCGAACGATTACTGATTACGGACAAACGAGCTACTGATTCCCGAAGAAAAAGCTACTGATTCCCGAAGAAACAGCTACCGGTTCCCGAAGAAAAAGTGGCTGATTACCGATAAATTCTCTATTTCATGCATTAGTATCAGGTAATACAGTAAAATTCTGTGGTATTTTCGAGCAGTAGTCATAAATTAATTGTATTTTTGTCGGGATTAAATTATTACCAAGTGGATTCAAGAATAAAATTAACAGTTCAAGGCTTAACAAATAGCCAGATTCAATCAGGAGCATATGCTCTAATACTTGCAGAAGAGTTGGGACCCCGTCGCATACCGGTTGTTATCGGTATCGCCGAAGCACAATCTATTGCTATCGCACTGGAGCATATTACGCCTCCACGTCCGCTTACGCACGATCTATTTTTAATCGTCCTGGAGTCATTAAATGTCCGCTTGCGTGAAGTATGTATATACAAGTTCGAGAATGATATCTTCTACTCCAAGCTTTTCTTTGAAAAAGATGGACAACCGATTACGATTGATTCGCGGACTTCCGATGCCATTGCCATTGCGCTCCGGGCGGAATGTGATATTTATACGACCGAAAAGGTTGTCGACGACTGTGGTATTGTATTGGATGACCTGGATTTCTATGATGATGAGGACGAGGACGAAGATGATGACGATGACGTGGAAAACGATCTGTACGAACTGGATCCCGATGATATTGAGGATGAGGTAGAATTGATGAAGTGGCTTTCCCTGCTTGACAATGACGAATTGTTTTTCCGGTTGGATGAAGCCGTGTTGGATGAGCACTACGAACATGCCAAGATGTACCAGGACGAATTAAGCCGGCGAAAAAAAGATAACAGAAATGCTTGAACCTGCTGGATTTTCTTTTATCTCCCTCTTGCGGGGAATAATCGGGATGGCTGCTGTTATGGCTGTGGCCTGGCTATTGAGCTATAACCGGAAACGTATTGATTGGAAATTAGTGGGAGGAGGGCTTCTTCTCCAATTGATTTTTGCCTTGGGGGTATTGTATGTCCCCCTCATTGACGTTTTTATCGGATGGATAGGTAAAGCCTTTATCCGGTTGATGGATTTCACGCATGAAGGGATGGCTTTCCTGTTAGGCCCCTATGCCTCCAAAGCGAACGGGTTTAGCTTTTTGCTTCACTCGTTGCCCATTATCATCTTCTTTTCTGCCTTGGTGTCTCTTTTTTACCACTGGGGGATTATCCAGCGTCTGGTGGGAGGGATTTCATGGGTATTGCGCCGCTTTATGCATATCTCCGGCACCGAAGGGTTGGTGGCTGCCGGCAATGTGTTTATGGGGATGACGGAATCGCCGGTCTTAATCAAGAATTACCTGCCTGCCATGAACCGTTCCGGCCTGTTCCTTGTGATGGTCTCCGGCATGGGGACAATCGCCGGTACGGTGATGGGAACGTATATCGGTATGTTGGCGGGGGATGATCCGGAAGCCCGCATCCTGTTTGCCAAACATTTACTCTCGGCTTCCCTGATGGCAGCGCCGGGAGCTATTGTGATAGCTAAAATGCTTTGCCCGCAAACCGAACCGGTCGACGACAAGGCGGTACAGATAGAAGAAAACGAGAAGCACGCTTCCGTGCTACACGCCTTGGCAGCCGGAACGTCGACAGGTGTTAAGCTGATGGTTAATATTGCCGCCATGCTGTTGGTCTTTATTGCGTTGATCGCCCTTGCCAATTATATCACCAAAGACCTGATCGGGCATTATACCGGGCTGAACGACTGGATTGTCGATATCACAGGCGGTAAGTCCGAAGGGCTTACTTTCCAGTTTATGGTAGGCGTCATCCTGTCTCCTTTCATGTGGCTGATCGGTATCCCCTACGACGATATCATGCTGACAGGCTCGTTGCTGGGACAAAAAACGATCCTGAACGAATTTGTGGCCTATTTCCAGTTGCAGCAATGGAAAGATGCCGGCCTGTTCGTGTACGAAAAGTCTATGATCATGTCGACCTATATCTTATGCGGCTTTGCCAATATCGCTTCTGTCGGTATGCTGCTGGGAGGCATGGGGGCGTTGGCTCCTGGAAAACGGGAGATGATTACCCGTCTCGGTTTTCCTGCAATGGTAGGCGGCGCGTTGGTCTCCATTCTGTCTGCAACTATTATTGGTATGATCATAGGATAAAAGAGCCTGATTCGTATGCACCTGTTCTATGCACCGGATATAGCGGTTCGTCCCTGCCTTCCCGAGGAGGAAGCAAAGCACGCACTGAAGACGCTTAGGCTGAGTGAAGGAGACGGGTTGGTGTTGACCGACGGCCAGGGCTTCTTCTATAAAGCCGTGATCAGCCATGCCGGCCCGAAACGGTGTGAAGTGGCGGTCGTCGAACAGTGGAAACAGCCCGACCTCTGGGATTTTTATCTACACATTGCCGTTGCCCCGACAAAGAATATAGACCGGATGGAATGGTTTTGCGAGAAAGCGACGGAAATAGGTATCAATGCCATCACCTGTTTATTGACTAGTCATTCCGAAAGACGGGAGATCAAAACCGGACGGCTGGAGAAGATCTTGGTCAGCGGCATGAAGCAATCGCACAAGGCCACCCTTCCCCATCTAACGGGGATGACGGACTTCCGTGATTTTATACAACAGCCTTTTGAGGGACGTAAGTTTATCGCCCATTGTGAAGAAGGGAAGAAACTGCTTATAGGACAAACATACCGTCGGGGCGAGCATGCATTGGTGTTGATCGGGCCGGAAGGAGATTTCAGTCCGGAAGAGATCAGCCTGGCTGTCGAACAGGGATTTGAACCCGTTTCGTTAGGCAAAAGCCGGTTACGTACAGAAACAGCCGCACTTGTCGCCTGCCATACCTTCCATGTCCTCAACCCATCTTCATCCGTTTAACCACCTGACCGTAAACAATCAAGGCAATAGCAGAGATCAAAGCGACTGCGCCGAAGTAATACCATATATAATGTGCATGCACGCTTGCCGCCGCCCACTCTTCGTGCGAAGCAAACAGTAACGGGTCAGGGCAGTACCTGTTCAGCAAATAGCCGGACATACCAAACCCCAGTATGGATGAAAAGAAAGAATGTAGATGACTAAACCCCAGATAAAGCCCCTCCTCACCTTTCGGCGCCTGCAAAGAGAAGTATTCCAAAAAGCGCGGAGAGATAAACGTCTCGGCCAAACCCTGAAAGACAATACCGATAACCATCATAAAGGCTACCGGATGCATACCGAGCACACTCTCTTCCAGTAAGTTCCCGTACGACATGCATAACGCCGAAAAGGGCATAATAAACATACCGGTAATCATGGAGGTTAACGCCGTTCTGTTCCTCATCAGTTGTGTCACTAAATTAACGGTAAGCACCACCACCAACGGATTAACATTCGCATACCACGAAGGCGACGCCCCTTCGCCGGCTAAGCGGAGTACATATTTCGGCATCGTAGCGTATAATTGACTCTGTACCATCCAAAACCCGGTAATAATAAGGATTAAGGCGATCAGCCTGCCATTGCCGCAGACTTTTATCAACGCATGCCCTATCTGGCGGAAGCTTTTGCTTTCCTCCGAATGGTGTGCGCTTTTATAGAAAAACCAGATAGCGATTAACGCCAGAAAGGTCATACCGGCCGAGAAATAATTCAACGTGATAAGCCCTTCGTTACCTAAAGCTACGCGCAACGGCTCTACAATGGTTTTCCCTGAGAAAGCGCCGATATTCACCATCGAATAAAAGATGGAAAACCCCTTGGCGCGATTTTCCGGCGTAGTCTCTTTGGCTACCGTCCCTGATATCACGCTTTTGATAAAAGAACCGCCAATAACAATCAACGCCATGATGGGAAGAATACCATATCGTAGGCCGCTTTCCGGCAAGCCGGTAAAGGTGGTTGTCTTACCATACTCCGCCAAACCGGCGGATTGCAGCCAAGTGGGGAAAACAGCCAGTCCGGCATATCCCACTGTCAACAGGGAAAAAGCGAGCAACATGGATTTACGAAACCCGATCTTATCAGCCAGTGCGCCGGCAAATGTAGGGAAAAGATATAAACAGGCCGAGAAAATACCGGCTATCCCCGCCGCCTGAATATCGTTGAAAGCGAGAATCCGGCTGAGATATAACGTGATGACGATAAAGACGCCGTAATAGGCCGCCCGCTCAAACAGCTCAACAACGTTGGCCACCCAAAAGGCTTTACTGAATTGATTCTGTGCCATAAGAACTCCAATATTAGATGTTACAAACGCGGAACAAGATTCCGGTCGCCATAGGCATTATCGACGCGGGCGACATTGACCCAGAACTTATTCTCATGCAGCCATTCCAGCGGGAAAGCGGCCTTGCTTCTCGGGTAGGCGTGATGCCATTCGTCCGCCGAGACTTCGTATTCGGGATGTGGAGCGTTCTTCAGCACATTGTCCTCTTTAGAAGCCTTTCCCTCTTCTACCTCACGGATCTCTTCGCGGATACAGTCCAGTACGTCGAGGAAACGGTCAAGCTCCGCTTTGCTTTCGCTTTCTGTCGGTTCGATCATCAATGTACCGTGTACGGGAAATGAAAGGGTAGGGGCATGATAGCCGTAGTCCATCAACCGTTTGGCGATATCTGTTTCATCAATGCCGGATAGCTCTTTCACCGTGCGGCATTCCAGGATGAGTTCGTGCCCCACACGTCCTGCCGCATTCGTATAAACGATGCCGTAAGTGTCTTTTAGTTTTGCCGCCAGATAATTGGCGTTCAGTATAGCCGTTTTGGTCGCCATCGTCAATCCTTCGGCGCCCAGTAAACGGATATAGGCATAGGTAATACAGGCGATACCCGCGCTGCCGTATGGCGCTGCCGAAACCGTATTCCTGTCGTTCCCCCATGCGACGGGATGGGAAGGCAGGAAAGGGGTTAAATGTCCGGCTACACAGATAGGCCCGACGCCCGGCCCGCCGCCGCCATGAGGGGAGGCAAATGTTTTGTGCAGGTTAAGGTGGCAGACGTCCGCCCCGATCGTTCCGGGATTGGTCAGCCCTACCTGCGCGTTCATATTCGCACCGTCCATATAGACTTGCCCTCCGCAGTCGTGCACAATCCCGCACATCTCCCTGATATCCGCTTCAAAGATGCCGTGTGTGGAGGGGTAGGTGATCATCGTTGCCGCCAGACGCTCTTTGTTCGCTTCGGCTTTCTCACGGAAATCGTCCATATCTACGTTCCCCTTTTCATCCGTCCTGACCGTGACGGTCGAATAGCCGCACTGAACCGCGCTCGCAGGATTGGTGCCGTGCGCCGAAGCCGGTAAAAGGACAATGTTACGATGCCCCTGCCCGATACTGTCGAGGTAGGCGCGGATCACACGAAGCCCCGCATATTCGCCTGCGGCGCCCGAGTTGGGTTGCAGGCTGATGCCTTTGAGGCCGGTTATTTCAAGCAGGTAGGCCGACAGGTTCTCGATCATCTCGATATAGCCCTCCACCTGGTCTTCGGGAGCATAAGGATGGATATTCTGAAACTCCGGCCGGCTCAGGGGAAACAGTTCCGTCGCCGCATTCAGCTTCATCGTACATGACCCCAATGAGATCATGGAGTGCGCCAGCGAGATATCACGACGCCCCAACCGCGTGATGTAACGCATCAGTTCCGTTTCCGTATGGTATTTCCTGAACACATCCTGTTGGAGGAAGTCGGACGTACGGAGATACTTTTCATCGAAATAGCGCTTCGACGGGATGGCCTTGTCCAGCATGTAATCCTTTCCCGCCGCGCCGGCAAAGATATACAGCAGCACGCCGATATCGGTAGGCTGTGTTGTTTCGTCCACGCTGATCCCTACCTGTCCCGCTTCAAAGTAGCGCAGGTTGACTTTGCACTCCAACGCTATTTCACGCAGTGCATCAATGGATACATGCGCAGGCAGCGTGATCATCAACGTATCAAAATAGTCTTTATTCAGTTGCTTATAGCCCAGTTTCTCCAGCTCCCCGGCAAGAAATCCGGCCGAAGAATGAATCCTGCCGGCAATATCCCTCAGCCCGTCCGCGCCATGATATACGGCATAGAATCCGGCCATGGTTGCCAACAAGGCCTGTGCCGTACAGATGTTGGAGGTCGCCTTTTCGCGTTTGATATGTTGTTCGCGGGTTTGCAGAGCCAGACGGTAGGCCGTATGCCCGTAGGCATCTTTGGAAATCCCGATGATACGTCCGGGAATGGCGCGTTTATACTCCTCACCGGCAGCTATATATCCGGCAGACGGCCCACCATAAAACATGGGAATACCAAAACGCTGGGTCGTACCGAACGCCACATCCGCACCCCATTCGCCGGGAGGAGTGAGAAGGACAAGGCTCATCAGGTCGGCGGCAACGGCCACACGGGTGTCGTTCGCTTTCGCGCGCTCAATAAACCCTTTATAATCTTCGATAGAACCGTTTGCATCCGGATACTGGATAATCGCCCCGAATACATCGCCGGTAAATTGGAATGTTTTGTAATCGCCCGTCACCACCTCAATCCCTTGTGGCGCCATGCGGGTATGCAGTACGGCCAGGGTAGAGGCAAATACATGGTCGTCGACAAACAATGTTTTTGCTTCAGCTTTTATTTTCGCACGGCTACGCGTGCCATAAAACATGGTAGCCGCCTCGGCTGCCGCCGTCGCTTCATCCAGCAACGAACAGTTGGTCAGCGGTAATCCTGTCAACTCACAGATCACCGTCTGGAAATTCAGTAACGCCTCCAAGCGCCCCTGTGATACTTCAGCCTGATAAGGCGTATAAGAGGTATACCAAACCGGATTCTCCAATACATTCCGCTGGATGGGAGCCGGGCAAACCGTATCATACCATCCCATGCCTATATAAGACGTAAACAGTTGGTTTTTGGAGGCCAGCTCGGTCATATGTTCTCCAAACTCCCGTTCGGTCATAGGCTCAGGCAGGTTCAATGCCTCTTTCAGCCTGATATCGGCAGGGATGGCCTGTTCAATCAGTCTGTCTAAGGACTGGACGCCTATTGTTTGTAACATGGCGGATATCTCTTCTTCCGCAATACCTGTATGACGATTAACGAATTTATTTGTATCCATAGTATATAATTAATGATCGTATCTTACAAAAAAGGATTGTTCAGGCTTTCTTTGATGACGTTTGTTTCCGGGCCATGACCGGGATACAGGATTGTTTCATCCGGCAAGGAGAGTATCTTATCCCTTATTGCAGCGATCAGCACCTCCTGATTTCCACCCCACAGATCCGTACGCCCGATGCTCCCGTTGAATATCGCGTCGCCGACGATAGCAAAGGCATATTTCTTGTTATAAAAAGCCAGGCTTCCCGGCGAATGCCCGGGCACAAGAAGAGCGATAAGCTCCGAGTTCCCGAACGTAATAACCTCGTTCCCTACAATATGCCGTTCGACCGGAATTGTTTTCACCTTGTCCTGCAAGCCAAAAAGACGCGCCTGCTCCTGGGAAGAAGGAATCGCCTCTACATCCGCTCTATGGGCTTTCGGCTTCAGGCCATACACGTTATTGACAAACTCGTTCCCGAAGACATGATCCAGATGCAAATGGGTACAAAGCAGATGCTTTATGGTCAACTTGTTTGCAGTAACGTAATCACTCAATTCCTTTTCTTCCTCTTTGCGGAAGCAGCCGCAATCAATCAGCACCGCTTCAGACGTCTCGTCATGCAACAAATAGGTGTTTACGGAGAAATAATTAAATTCAAAAGATTTTACAGTAATCATAACGGTATGTACACGACTTTTTTAGTTTCAAAATACGCTTCTTTGAAATACTCTCTTAACGCGATACTCGCCGCCTTGTTCCGGAACGGTAATAGTTCGTGCTGCAATTCGCCCCCTTTCAGGCAAATCAACCCGTTAGGCAACGCATTTTGCTGTTTTTTCTTTATATTCTTACCGGCCATCCTTACCAGATCCCGTAAAGGCATGACTGCACGGCTGACAACAAAATCAAACAACCCCTCTTCCTCTTCCCCCCGGCAATGGCGGAATGTGACGTTCTTTAAACCGATCGTTCCGGCAACGGCCTGCCCCACCTTTATTTTCTTACCGGTACTGTCTATCAGATGAAACTGTACTTTCGGGAAAAAGATAGCTAACGGAATACCCGGAAAACCGCCGCCCGTCCCCAGATCCATAATGGAGGAATCCTCCTTGAACCGGATCATTTTAACAATGCCGAGCGAATGCAGTACATGGTGCAGGTAGAGATTGTCAATATCTTTTCGGGAAACGACATTGATCTTTGCATTCCAGTCGGTATACAAACCGGACAGGGCGGCAAACTGTTCTTTTTGTGTCTCATTCAATTCCGGAAAGTATCCTTCCAGAATGGATAATTGCGTTTCAGCAGTCAATTGTCAATGAATTGGGTGATTGGACTCTCTTCACGCAGCAAATGCCTGATCTCTTTGTATGGTAAATGGACCTTGGTCGCTCCCACTACATAAGCGGCAATCTCATACTCATTAAAACAATAGGTAATCCCTTCGCCGTCTATCAGGAAATTGGCATTGGGAAATATCTCGTCTACGCTAAAGAAGCCGATTGTTTCCAGCTCTTTTGCATCCTTTACCCCATTCTGGGCAGCGATCTTATCGACCAACAACTGCGCCAGTCCGTCCTGGTAATTGTCAATAAAGATATCTTCTTCCGTCACCGGCGCACCGGTTTTCAGGTGTATGACGCGGTACAAAAAAGAGTGCGCCCCGTGCGCTCCTCCCGTATAACGCTCAAGGCTGATGGCATAGCTGATCAGGTTATTACAGTTATAGACGATTTCATTTGACGATGTCTCATAATGCGAAAACAGGGAATGGTCGTGGTTTTCACCTTCGTCCTCCTCTTCCGCTTTAAAGTCGTCCTCCAGGCTTTTATAGTTGGCCAGGTATTCTTCTACGTACCGTTCTACCGCTTTTTCAGGAGTAAAGGAGTCGTATTGTTCTCCAAAATAAGAGTGGATAAATTGCTGTTGAATCAGTTGCAATAATTTTTTATTGGCTGCTTTAACCGGATAGACAAGTTTTATTTGCAGGTTACAGTCCGGATTATGCTTGTTTCCTAATAAAAGATATGTTTTGTCTACGGTGATTGTGTCGAACAGGATATCATTTTCACTTATATTCTTCGTTGCCGGCTTACAGCCAACAACAAGAAAACCCGTCAAAAAGATAGACATTAGACTTTTATACAAACTTATTCTCATAACTGTGAAATTTTAGATCATTAAACGGCACAAAGATATATCATTAAATTGTAATATCATTACCGCCCAAAGAAAATATAGACGCAATCGCTTCTCAAAGCCGGAAGAAGCGGTGGTCAGTAGGTTTTCCAGGCGTTGGCGTTTTGGCGGTTTCGCATTTTGGTTCGGAAGCTTGGTTTGAAGAGCGTTTGCAGGGCGTCGTCGAAAGATATTCCCGATGGTTTTGCGGCATTCTCTTTAATTGATTGGGGAAAGCCGAAAACCTCCGTAGAATAGGCCGGTTCCAATAAAGGGACGTCTAAGCCGTAGCGCATGAAAACGGCGGGGGGTAATGACAAGGGGTCGACTTTTCCCTTTTCAGGTTCGGTGTTCAGGTATTCCGAAAAGTCTTCCACGATGGAGAGGGAAGAAGAGGCCGCCGTTTTGCGCTGCTCTTTGGGAGACGGGATATCCATCTTTGCCGGCTTTCCGGGCGGTTCGTCCCCTGTCCGGATGGAATCTTTCCCTGTCCACTGGGCGTATAGGACTCCTGTCTGCAAAAGGCAGATACATTGGATAATGACGCCTCTTCTTCCCATATCGGTAGCGGTGTTTTCGTTTAATAGAACAGCATGTCGGGAGTGACGGGGGTAAATTGCTCTGCATCCGCTTTGCGGAGCTTCACGCTTCCGTTGTTCCAGTTGGATGGCCATCCGCCGATGATATGTCCGAGGAAGACGATTTTACAGGCGTGTAACCCTTTAGCCAAAGCGACCGATTTGTCTTTGCGTGAGAACCGCTTCACTTCGCCTTTGTTGTCTATAAGCAACTTTCCGTCGATCCATACCTCTTCATTCTCGGAAGAGACATAGTACACGCCCTCTTCCGGTATGTCGATATATCCCGTCGCTACGGCGGCATACTGTTTGACGCCGCGCATGGAATCATTGCTCTTTTCTACGCGGGTAAGGTCGTTGAGGCTTTTTAATGTGCGGCTTGTCCATGCTGTTACGCCACTTAGTCCGGAGACGTCGAGGAATGTGCCGTAGGCGACCTGCATCTCCAATCCCTGCTTTCTCCCTTCTTTCTCGACGGCCGGCGCTAACGCCTGTTTCTCCACCGTGATGACGCGCGTCTTACTCATCTTTCCGGATGGCAATACCGAACGGATCTTTAACGTTCCCGATTCAGTGAACTCAATGGGCGTTTCGTATGCTGCGGATTCGGGCGTCGGCTCGGAAAGGTCGGTCGTATAGACCATCTTGATGGGGCGCGTGGTTTTAAATGCCAACGATGCCTTGTCGGTGAAGGCTACGAAATTGCATGATCCGCCGGGCTGTTCCGGTTGTGGGATATGGTAATGGATATCATGTTGGTCTAACCGTACCAGCGCATTGTTTATCCTGCGCTCAAAACCGGCGTAATCCTTCCGCTCCACCTGCGTCCATGCTATTTCGGACAGGGCGAGGATACGGGGATAGATCCGGTATTCCATCAGGTCGGTCGTATACATGTATTCAGACCAGATATTGGCCTGTACGCCTTTCACGAAGTGGGCTTTCCCTATCGCTACGAGCGTGTCGGGCGTCGGGTTGTAGCTGTACGTCTTGTGTAGCGGGGTGTATCCGCCGATCGTTACCGGTTCTATCTTGGCGTCTCCCTGAAAGTGGTCGAGGTACATCCCGTTGGATCCCGGCGTCATAATCACGTCGTGATCCATGCTTGCCGCCGCGATCCCTCCCTGTTCGCCACGCCACGACATGACAGTTGCCGATGGGGCGAGACCGCCTTCCAGTATCTCATCCCAGCCGATCATCTTTTTACCGTAGCCGGTCAATACCTTCTCGATACGTTGGACAAAATAACTTTGCAACCGTTCTTCTGCGCTGTGTTCCCTGTCTCCTGTCAACCCTTCTTCGCGGATGCGTTTCTGGCAAAGGGGGCATGTTTTCCAGCTCTTTTTCGGGCATTCGTCCCCGCCGATATGGACGTAGTCGCCGGGGAAAAGTCCGGCCACTTCCTGTATCACATTCTCCAGGAAGTCGAACGTCTCCTCTTTTCCGGCACACAGGACGACATCTTCCACTCCCCATATCATGCGCGGAGTGATGGGTTCGCCCGTGCAGGAAAGAGAGGGATAGGCGGCTATGGCTGCCAGCTCATGCCCCGGCAATTCTATTTCGGGGATAATCGTGATAAAGCGGTCTGCCGCATACTGTATAATCTCTTTCATCTCTTCTTGCGTATAGAATCCTCCATATTCGCGGCCTTCCCCTTCGATACGCTTTGACCCGATGGTGGTCAATTCGGGATACGCTTTTATTTCCAAGCGCCACCCTTGATCGTCGGTCAGGTGCAGGTGCATACGGTTCAGCTTGAACAGTGCGACGACATCCAGCTGCTTCTTCAGGTTTTCGACCGGGATAAAGTGGCGGCAGGGGTCCAGCAGAATGCCCCGGTAGCCGAAGCGCGGTTCGTCCTTCACGCTGACAGCCGGCACCGTCCATGCCACCCCATGGACAACAGTCGGGCTTTCCACTTCGGCAGGCAACAGCTGCATCAGCGTTTGCATCCCGTAGAACAGTCCCTGCGGCGTTTTAGCCTTGACCGCCACACCGCTTTCCGGGCTGACGTCCAGCGTGTATCCCTCTTCGTTCACATCTAAGGAGCTGTCGATCGTTAACGCAATGGCCGCCTTGGCGCCCTCTGTCTCGCTGACGGGGAAGGGATACCCGGTAGAAAGCCGGAGTTTGTCCGCAAAAAAACGGGCGACAACCCCACCCTCAGGGGTAGAGGCATACATGGCGGTCTGTTTATCCAGCGTGACAGCGCCTTCGTTTTGTACCAGGCTCTGGGGAGCGGGAATGATGTTGATTCCTTGATTGTAGGGCTTCTGTTCCGTCTTTTTTCCGCCACAGGAAGAACATAGCACAAGTAATACGGCGACAGTGGCTGTCGCAAAGAGATTTTTCATATGTTTCTATTTAGTTGTTTATATAATAATGTATGTTACCATGCAAATAACGGATAGTCTTTCATGGCGCCGTTTACTTTTCCGCGGACGGCGGCGATGCTCTTTTCGTCTTCGGGAGCGGAGAGAACGGTGTCGATCATCTCGACGATCTCTTCCATGAAAGGCTCTTTGGCGCCCCGTGTCGAAATAGCCGGCGTACCGATGCGGATACCCGACGTCTGGAATGCCGAGCGGCTATCAAAGGGCACCATATTCTTATTCACCGTAATATCGGCGGCAACGAGCGCCTTTTCCGCCACCTTTCCCGTCAGGGAGGGGAATTTGGTACGCAGGTCAATCAGCATGCTATGGTTGTCCGTACCGTCTGATATGATCTTATACCCCTGGTCGATAAAGGCTTTAGCCATGGCTGCCGCATTCTTTTTCACCTGTGCCTGGTAGGTCTTGTATTCCTCTTCCAACGCTTCGCCGAAGGCAACGGCTTTGGAGGCGATGACATGCTCCAGCGGCCCTCCCTGTATGCCGGGAAATACGGCGGAGTCGAGTAGTTGGGACATCATTTTAATCTCTCCCTTTGGCGTCCTCTTCCCCCAGGGATTCTCGAAGTCTTTTCCCAGCAGGATAATACCGCCGCGCGGCCCGCGAAGCGTCTTGTGTGTGGTAGAGGTGACGATATGGGCGTATTCCAGCGGGTTATCCAGCAGTCCGGCGGCAATCAGTCCGGCGGGATGCGCCATGTCGATCATGAGTATAGCGCCGACCTTGTCCGCAATCGCGCGCATCCGTTTGTAGTCCCACTCGCGCGAATAGGCCGATCCTCCGCCAACGATCACTTTCGGGCGTTCACGCAGGGCGACCTCCTCCATCTGGTCGTAGTCTACGCGCCCCGTATCTTCTTTTACGTTGTATTCCGTCGCCTGATACAAAATCCCGGAACTGTTCACCGGCGAACCGTGCGACAAGTGCCCGCCATGCGAGAGGTTTAATCCCATGAATTTATCTCCCGGGTTGAGGACGGCGAGGAATACGGCCGCGTTGGCCTGTGCGCCGGAGTGGGGTTGTACATTTGCCCATTCGGCATGAAAGAGTTGCTTCAACCGTTCAATAGCAATCGTTTCGCTCCTGTCTACCACTTCACACCCTCCGTAATACCGTTTGCCCGGATACCCTTCGGCATACTTGTTGGTCAACACGCTTCCCATAGCTTCCAATACCTGGTCGCTGACGAAGTTTTCCGAAGCAATCAACTCAATACCTTTCAATTGGCGTTGCTTCTCTTTCTCGATAATGTCAAAAATGATGCTGTCTCTTTTCATGCAAAATAAAGTTTATAAATAGATTTGTAAGAACATCCCTGTCTAATTCCGGCGACCTCCCTATGTATTTCCGACGATGTCCGCAGCCATTTCTTATTCGACAGTTGTCGAACAGCTGTTTGACAGTTGTCGAACAGCTGTCCGACAGTTGTCAAACAGCTGTTCGACAACTGTCGAATAACATATTGTTCCTTACCGGATCAAACAAAGATAGTAACCTTTTTGGAAACATCTCGTATACTTCCGAAAAATAAAAGCAGGGATAGTGAATGATGAACAGTGAATGACGGATTAACGTGTCAGCCGGACGGAAGCTATTCTATACGGGACGGGAGTTATTTTCGGTTTTTCTCCCGATGCACCGTGATAATCGTGAAACTTTGGGCGTTGATAGTGATGACAAAACCATCACCACGTACATACCAGTTCTTACCTGTTCTGGTGATCGTCACCGGGTTTTCGATTTTCTGTTTTCTACCTCCTGCAAGACGGTCATTTGCTGGATGGCTATTTGGTTCAATTTCATCAAACGTTCGCTTTGCGGCATGTTTTCGCTGATAAATACGGCATTCAGGTTTTCCATGTTGGAAAGACAAATCAGTTCATTGATGGTGGCGTAATCTCGGACGTTGCCTTTCAGCGTCGGGTTAGCTTCGCGCCACTGTTTGGCTGTAACGCCGAACAGGGCGATATTCAGCACGTCTGCTTCGTTGGCATAAATGACCGATACCTGCTGGGGAGTAAGTT
>JAISQD010000034.1 GCA_031274415.1 Tannerellaceae bacterium
TCTCTTCGCGTTGTCAAAGGCGTTCAGTACCGCCCTTACTTTTGCTTCTTCTTCTGTTGTAAATGCCATAACTGTATATTCTTTTATGTTAGTCTAATTCCTCCGTTCGACGTCAGGCGCAAACCGCCAGACTTCGTCTGCCTCATACCGGGCGCCTGTAACGCCCCTTTTACGTAAATAAGCTTTTGCGCCGTCTTGTTGCCGCAAACCGCATTGATGAGATACACTTCATCCAGCCCGTTGTTTTCTTCGACTTGCTCGAATGCGATTAGGATTTCTCCCTCTGCGCCGGATTGAGGGGTGATTTCAATCTTTCCTACTCTCATGACAATACCTCTTCAATGTTCCAATCCGCATTAGCCGTCAGCTTATTGTAGATGATCGTGCCTACCTGATTGTTGGTGAACGCAATCTCCTCATTTTCCCAGCTGATCGAGAAAGCGTCGCCGGCGGCTTGCGATATAGCGAGCTGACCGATTACCGAGCCGGTTATGTCGCTCTTGAAGATCACAATCAATTCACGTGCAGACGCCCCAACGGATTGAGCGGCTGCGGCAAGGATGAGATTTTCCGTTCCCACGTTACCGATCACCCGTGAAAGTGTAAGCCAGCTCACATCCGCGCCACCCTGCTTCTCGATCGTGTAACCGACATTGCTTTGCACGGACACCGTTCGTTCATCGCCTGCTTTGTCGAACTGCGTCAGCGTTGCCGGGTCAAGTGTAAAGGATACCGTGCTGTCCGACGTGGCCTGTGTGATCGTGAACGTGCCGGCCGCTTGCCACGCCTCGCCGTCATAGTATTCGACCAGCACGGGGATGTCAATGGCCGCCGCTGTCGTATTTGTCGTGAAGCCAACGAGGATAGACACCGTCCCCTGCGCCGTCAGCCCGAAGCCTTCCGCGAACGTGCCAACCAGCCCGCTTACGGTATATCCCGCATGTGCTTTCAGTGACAGATTCTTACCTGTCGCTGTTGTGGATATGCGGAATTTCTCCGCATTGGACACGCCTGCGATGTTTTTTTCTATCGCGTTATGCACGACGTCCGCCGCCTCTGTATCTAATGTGAGGAACGGGGGCTTGGCTTCCACTTTCAGTATCTCGATCGCATCTTCATTCGCTTCGGGATTCGTTATCGTTGCACGGATCAGCTTTTGATGCTGGTTGCGACCGGTGTTGGCCTCCCTTAATTTATGACCGATATTGTTTTCTCCCGCTGTGCCGGATGTCGGCGCGATTTCAAACAGCCCTACTATTATTGCCATAGTTGTATGTTTTATTTGTTTATAAAAGTTCTTCAATAATTAATTCACTCAATTCCCAGCTTCGGTTGGTGATCAGCTTTGTGTATTTAGTTACACCCACCTCGCTGTTATGCCAATACAAACTTCCGGGATCGAACCGGATGAATGCACCCACGTCCTCGACCGTACAGACGCGCGACACTATCGCCGACACAGCCTCCCTACGCTCGATGGCAACCCTGATGCAGCCCATGCCGACATAGCTGTTACAATCCATGACTGATCTGTTCGCCCGTTGAACCCTTGATGATCTCTACCCGCTTATCCGGCAGGATCACCGCTATCTGATACATCACCGTGCCGCTTCCCATCCCCTTTGTGTCGAGCAGGACGGTATAGTTGTTCTCGTCAACCCTGCTCATCCTTTCCTTCTCAAACCGCTTTGTCTTGTTTGAGTAGATATAGAAAGAGCAAGCGAACCCGACGTCATCCATCGTCAGGTTGTTCGGCAGGCACAAGGATACATTTAGTTTCAACTGCGTGCCCTCTACTGTTTTTACGTTGCTGCTACATTCATTCATTGTTCCTTTTCGTTTAATTGTTCGATATCGGAAACGTGTTGTGATAATATCGTTTCCATCTCGTTAATTTGTCCTCTTAACATCTCTCTGTTCGCATGTAGTTCGGTTATGTCGTATGGAAGCGGATCGCCAAGAAGCGTCGCTTCGTAACATTTTATTATCTTATAGTCCCCGTCGGAAAGCAAGTCTTTGGCGTCTTTGATTTTTTTTCTCACTCCCTGAACGTCAAAAACCTTGTTGTACTCATAAGATATATGATCGCCGGCGTCATAGGGTATTAATCGTATGATGTACCCATCTTCACATTCTAACAAGCTCTCGTCTATTGCGTCGACAGGCTTCCATCCGCCCAGCGCACCGATTTGATCTTCTACGGTTATCGTCCGCGTTTCTATTTCGCCGCTTTCGTTCCTGTATTCCTCCGTGCGGTCTGACAGGTCGCGTGAGACCAAATACCCATTTTCGTTTATAATTCCATATTCCATAGCGTTACCATTTAAATCTGCTACTTGTCCAAGCTTCTCTAACCGTGCCACCTTGATTGAATTTCACGAAAGCGAACACCCCCATATATCCCTCGCTGATATCAGAGTAGTCATTCGCCGTGCTGTCATCATAGATGTACTGACCTGATCGGGGGTAGAACCTCATACTACCCTGCCCGATCTGTTTTGCAAATATTATCCTGCCTATTATCCCGTCGTTTGGGAGATAGACGGTTTTTTGAACACCTGAATTTGTGAGGCCAAGAACCAAAGACACGTATTGACCCAAATAGACCGTGCTGGAAGCGTCCGACACATCCATTTTGTTCAACAGTAGGCCGGCTGCCATTAAGTCCATGAAAAATCCGCCGTATGCCGGAGCTGTACCGCTGTTTGATGCCGTGCCGTATACGCCGGCTATAAAATTCTCATTAGCCCAATCCGCCTTTGAAACGTTCCCGAATCCAAGTCCTACGATTGACGCCCTAACATCAGTGCCAAGCGTGGAAGACACCGCCTTCGTCTCTGCGTTGTTGCAGAATATACCCGAAGGAGCAACTGTCGCCTGTCTTCCTGTAACCGTCTTCGATTTCGCGCTAATCGCGCCCGTGTTGGCGTCTAATTCGATTATCGCTCCTTGTGCTGTATTTGTTGAGTAAGCCCCTTCCGATTTAGCCGATTCGACAGTTATACGCGGCGTATATGTTGTTTCGTTCAGGTTTCTCACCTGAATGATTATGCGGTTATCCCCAGCGCCATCCTTTGCCGATACGATTCTCCCACCATGAACAAACCAATCGCCGATGTTCGCATTTTCGGCGAGCAGAAGATTTGTTGCAACACTATCAAAACTTGCCCCAAACGAGTTCCAATAATCCGTATTCGTAGGCAACTTGTTCGTGAATCCATTTCCTGCGTCGATACGGGCGACATAGTACGTGCTGTTATATTTCACTGCATCGACACGGATATTAGTGCCGTAATAGGTAGCGGTACTGTCGTAAATTCCACGAAACACAAGGGCGGGACTGCTTCCTGTATCTCCTTTGACGCCACTCAACCTGACGGGCGTGTTCCAATTTTCCAACAAGGCGCCGTCCGCGCTTTTCTTCGCCTTTATCATCCAGAGATATTCCAAAACTCCGATCGTCGGCATAGCCGTAGTCCATCCTAATGGAGCAGGCAATGTGACAGAGGAAAGTGTAGGCGGCGACGTTGTGGATCCGTTCTTTGCGTACCTATATTCAATGTATGCGCCACCTGCTCCATCCTGTCCCTTCTCGCCCGAAATTCGCACCGGCGTGCTCCAGCCTTGTATAATCTCTGTTCCGTCTGCGTTTTTTTCACAGAAGGACATCCAAAGGAAGTTTCCGGTTGTAACCGCAGGAGGCGTATTGCTCCACCCTGACGGATTCAGTCCTGATGGCGTTGACGGCTGTGTTGCGTTAACGGCGTATCTGTAATCCCAATACTTTCCATCCGCACCAGGCGCCCCGTCTTCGCCTGTCACCCTGACCGGTGCGCTCCATGTGCCTGCGACCCATTGCCCGCTTGTATACGATACGGTCGCGCTACTCATCCACCATGTGCCGTCACCACTCGTCACCTCTGTTAATACCTTATACCACGCGCAATCCGAGCCGCCTACGACTGAACTATCTTTTGCGTAAGCGATTTGTAGACCATGAAGCCCCGCTGTCGGCACATTGACCGTGATTGTTTTCTCTGCCGTACCGGATATTCGATCGGTATAGTTTGACGAAATCGTTAGATTGCCGTTATCCAATAAGCCAACCAACGCCCAATCGTAGTTGGCTTCTGATGATACTTTCAGGTAGATTTGAATCGTTTGATTTGTTCCCTCTGTGGTGAACAGGAGGTTATTCTTTGTTATTCCATTGTGATCAATTGCGGGAGATTTGCGCGTGCCGTCTGCTTGCAGTACCCAATCGCCATTATGCCCAATGTCGGTAAGCCCACCACTCGACGATGTTGGCGCGTCAACCCAACCGGACGGTATCGGCGCGGTACCGGTAGGAGCTGCCGGCTGCGTGTCCGCTTTCTTGAAAACGAAGCTCTTATAACTCCCATTCGTTCCGTCCGCACCAAATTTCGCCCACAGTGCGGGCGCGGAAAAGTTTCCCCAAACACCGTTTTTTCTGTCCCTCACGCATACCCATTCGTACATGTAAGATGCGTTTACGCCTGTCGGATCATCCGTCCAATCCGCAGGGATGTAATCGTTCGTTTGAGATGTCGCCGGCGTTGCGGGTGCGCTTTCTGTTGTTGTGCGCCGGTAGATATACTCATACCCATCACCGTCCATGCCTTTCTCGCCCCATTTCGCCCAAACGACAGGCGTTGAGAACTCCGACCATACGCTGTCCGTCTTATCCCTCTGACAAACCCACTCGTATAGATAGGATGCGCTAACGCCGCTTGGTCTGTCCGTCCAATTCGTAGGTATGTAGTCATCGGTTTGAGAGGTCGCCGGTTTTGCGGGAGCTGTACTGTTTGTTGTGCGCCGGTATATGAACTCTATATCCGTACCGTCAGCGCCATTTTCCCCGTTCAGTCCGCTTATCCGTATCGGTACACTCCACGTACCTACAACGCCCGCTCCGCTTACCTCTGCCTGCGACATCCATACGTGATCCGTTTCGGTCGGGGATGTGGGCGTTAAGCTCCATGTGCTTGGCGGAAGGGTCGAGCCTGTCGGGGTGGCGGGTTTGGTTGCCGCTGATTTGTAGACGTAAACAATACGTGAGCCGTTCTCTCCTCCAGCGGCTATGAGTATCCAATATGTCGTGTCTGTCGGCGCTTTTCCCGTTTGTGGGGTATCGTATATGAAGCGGTACATTGAGCCTTGATACGTAACCTCATCGCCCTTGTAGTATGTGTACGTGCTGTTGTACTCACCCCTGAAACATCCGAGTGGCTGCTCGTCGCCGGATTCCGACTGAACGAATACGCCCTTTAGCCTCATTTTACCGTCCCCCTGCGTGTTGTAATCAAGGAATGTGGCGCTATTTCCTATACGGAAAGCGTTATTAAGGAAGTCGATGAAGTTTTGCCCGTCTGCCGATACAACCCTGTTTACCATTATCTGTCCTGGCAGTATCTCTACAAATCCGTACAGGTCGACATAGCTCCTTTTCCCCTCACGTTCGCTATTTAGAACGCCTACGAGCAGGTGGTAATAGTCCTCGACGGATTCCATTTTGATAGCTGTTTCGCTCATAAGGAACTCTCCGGTCGTTTCCGTTTTGCTGACCTTTGCGTACAGGTAGTAACTTTTTGAGCCATCTTCCACTTGTTTGATAAACGAAGGGATATCCCAAAATAGATACTCACCCGCCGCGTGGCTTGACGAAATCGTATCAATACCGAGTGTCATGTGTTGGATGATGCCATGGGGAGATGTAAGCGTTTTTGTATCGACATCGTATACCACATTGTGCGCTACCTCTACGGGGTTGGTTTTATTATTAACGAAACGAAATTGCAGACTCTCATCGCCAACGAGTATGGACATTGTCTGCATTACGATCGGTTGTATGGATCCGGTGAATTTATCAAACAAAGCGTTTTCAAGCATACCGAGCGTTTCGATAACATCTTGAAAACGACGCTCTGCAAAACTGATAGCGTTTTCATACGAGTCGTTCACCAGCTTAATTGTTCCGTCGTTTATTGCGGCCACCATGGCGCCAAATGCAATAGCACTCCATGAATCCTCATGTGGATCGTTTGCGGGGATCAGCAGGTCGTTGTCTAAGGGATGTCGGGGGAACTCAGCTAAGCGGGGCGGTAAAAAAAAAAGCTCGCCCGTAGGCGCCGGAATCGTAAGGGTCGCCGGCAGGGGTTCTACGCGCGGCAGATTCAGGAAGGGACGGTCTTCGGCGTAGTGATAGGTAAAGGTATAGTCGCCCGGCGTGTCGTTCGTGCTGATGGATGCGTCGTTTTCCGTGACGACGATTTTGCGTATACCGGTGAGCGTATGGTGAAATTTCTGCCGGCTGACGAAGAAGTCCTGCATCCATTTGGCTTCTCTTTCCGACAGCCGGCCGGTGTTGCGGGTATGCAGGCGTTCGGTATCAATCCGGTATTCTTCGCTTGTCTCGTTTATTTCCGCAATGTTATGTTCGTATGACGGTTCGTAGCGGTCTTCTCCATACGCCCTGATCGTATCAATGCCTCCCAGCGAGTTAAAGAATAGATACCACCCTTCCGTGCGGCTCTTTTTTTCGGAGGCCACATAGCGCTGCATGTAGGAGAGGCGCGTGCCGCTCGTTGTTTCCGTCCATACGTCGTAGTAAGAAGGGTATTTGTTGCCCAGAAGACCTGAGACGACGCCGTATTGCATGTCGTGCGTATAGGCGGTGTCGGCGTCGGCCGATTGCAGGGTGAGCGTCGTTTGTGTGCCGTCGTTGAAGTAAGCCTTCAACTTCAACACGCAGGCTGCCGTGGCATAAAACGTCAGGTATTCGGGGGAGTAGTAGGTGACATCCTTCACCTGCGGTTGCCAGGTCAGGAAATTGGTGCGAAGGAAATTGGCCGGCGTATCGGCAAAGAAGTTCACGCCGGCGCGTATGACCCTAAAACTATAACTTTGCCCGTCGTACTCGGCAATAAAGGTTCGCGCCAAATCCGCCTGCTCCATGTTTCCTGTGGGGAACTTCGTTGTAAGCCATGCCTCAATCACCTCGCGCACGTCGATCGTGATGAGGTTGCCTTTTCCGGGATAATAGGTCTCGTTAAGGATTTCAGACGGTTCGCCCGGTTTGGGGCTCGCCAGTTTCAATACGAAAACCACCGCCGCGCTGTTTTGCAGCACGAAGGGATTCATATTGCCTGAGAGGTTCAGGGATTCGGGACGTTTTATGTTAACAACCGCCATAGTCGCTTTACTTCTTTTACGTAAAGCTACTATGGCAGCAGGAAACGGGAAAGGACAAAAACTGAAGGGGTGCTAAACCTCTTCTTCCCGATTGTATTTGTTCGGGTTGGGGGCGATTTCGTTTTCGGCGAAATACTCAGCCATTATTTTGACGATTTGCTTCGCATCGTAAATATCCGGCAGCGAATCTATGCCGGAATAGTTTTCGAGGGTGATGTACACCTGATACCCCCGAACTTTAGCCGCATACGGGATAAGGCTTATCCGGTATGCTTTTTCCCTGTCCGGGAACTTCCCGTGGAGCAACCATACCTTCCCGAAGAAAGTGCCTTCCGGGAGGGTGTGTAGAACCATCAGCGTCTTTTCGTCACGACGCTTGACGATGATGGTTTCGGGAGTGCGCTGTATCATGGGAAAATCTTTTCGTAATGATTCTCCCGCAGCCAGTCGCCCATTTCGCGGGCGGCGCTGGCTAATTTCATAAAGTCGGCGGGCTTAGCGCCCTTGCCTACTACAAATTCCTGCGTTGCGTTGAAGTACTTTTCCTTGAAAGTACAAATAATCCCGTCTTGGGTATCGGTACATACCCAATGGCCTGGCGTATCCTTTGACTTTTCGATGGTGAATCGGGGGTTGTCTTTGCCTTCGATTCGTTCTCGGAAGCAAATCTGATGCCCCGAAAACGAGACATCATACCGTTTTGCGTTTTCCGGCTCTTGCGCCGGATATTCCTCCTCTTCATAATAGAAAGCCACGACGTGCCCGTCGCGAACCCAGGCGTATCCCTCTGCCGCGCCCATATAAAACTCATCCATCTCGGTGCCGCCCAAGTCGGCGACGCTCTGCACCGGAGTGCGGTTGGGGTTATAGTAGGGGTTATCTACTATCTTAACCGGCGGACAGGCCAGCATTCTTTTAAAATCATCCATAAGATATAATTTACGATTAATAATTAGCTTTTTTTCCTGTACGGCCCAGAAAATTTTCCTGTACAGGTAAATTTCTCTCCCTGTACGGCCCGATTTCTCCGCCTGTACGGGAAAATTTCACCCGGAAAAACCGGTGATATTTCGCAGGTTTCATAGGAAATCTTACGCATAGTGTATCTCCTTCCGTATCCGCTCGTTCTCGGCGAATGTTGAAACCTGTTCTCCCTTCGTCATATCATACGTGATGAAGGTGCGAAACATGATGTTACTTTCCTGGCTGATAAAGCCCATCGCAACGCCTTCCTCTGTTGATCCGTATATTTCGCGCGTGATGGCATTTTCGCCCGTCACGGTTTCTTTCGTGGCATAAACATAATTGCTGTTATGCTTGAAGAATCGCTTTATCAGTTCTATCCCGGACAGTTCTATCCCGCAACGCTCCGCATACCGGCTAAAGAAGTGCGGGGCGTATATAATCAGGTGGCTTCGCCCGTCAATAAACGATACCATCACCGCATAATACCCATGCGGGCTATTATATAAACAGACGATCGTAATCCGTGTCATATCCCCCGTCTCTTTCTTTGAACGAGCTTCAAAGAAGATAAGCCAGCGATTTTTGCGCGGGGACATATATTCCGAATGAGCATACACAGGAAACCGCGACGCCTTAATAACCATCCGTCGAAACTTCCGGTCTTTCGCGTCGGAATAGTGGACGGCATTGACGGAATCCGTCATCACTTCATTCCTTATTTCTTGTTCTGTCATTGTATAGACTATCATGCGTCAAAAGTAATATTTAAAAGCGTTCCCTAAAAATCGGTGATATTTCCCAGACGCCATAGCACGTTAAATAATACTAAATGACATACGCCATTGAAAAAAGCATTATTTTTGTATGTATGAGATACGAAATAGGCATCACACTTAGAGACAAAAGCAATCGCCTCTTAACGTTCGATTACAAATACGCCATGAGTTCATTCGTATACCGAACAATCACGAACGTGAACCCTCGATACGGAGTATTTCTTCACGATTCCGGCTTTCATGAAAATAGGAACGGCATCAAGTTGTTCGTATTTTCGGATTTATTCTTTCAAAGAACAACCATCACACAAGAAAGAGACGCGCTTTATCTTGTAGAAGATTCCGGCAAGTTCTATTTTTCTTCTCCGGTTCAAGACATTATTGACTGCTTTATCGGCAATCTCTTTCCCGGAAAAGTTTTTTTTGTGAATCAGAAACGCCTTAATTTTCAAACTGAGTTTGTCATAACCAGCATAAAACCTGTTCCTGAACCTGCCTTCTCCTCGGAGATGACGTTTAGTACCGTGTCGCCTATCATTATTAATCACGATGAGAGGGATGGATTGCCAAACACCTATATATCACCCTCTCACACCTATTACGTTGATTTGGTGCTGTCGAACCTGCTCAAAAAGTACAAAGCCACAACAGGTTTCGACTATTTCCCAGTACCCTACTTTTCCCTCACCCCGCTCACCGAACCCAAATCCCGCCTGTCAGCAGTCAAGGATACAAGAATACGCGGCTTTCATTTCACTTTCAAACTCAAAGCCCCCATTGAACTGATGAAAATCGCTTACGACTGCGGGATAGGCATCTCAAACAGCATGGGCTTCGGAATGATTGAACCAGCCTTCATCAAAAAAACCGGTGATATTTCCCAGACGCCATAGCACGTTAAATAATGCTAACGGGTGCATGGCGTTGGAAAAATGTTTATATTTGCACCGAACAAGCCATTGGGGCGCTTGTGGAATTGAAATAATAACATGTGATTCTTCACATGAATCGACCCAGTCAAGGGCGCCCCCCCGTTTTTTTGGCTGATCTCGTAATCGACCAAGGGGAAGCCCGCACTTGCCAGCGGCCCCGTTTGACGGCAAGCGCGGGGGACGAAAGTCCCCCGTTTCGCTTTTACCCCCTCATGTGTAGGTAACATTTTGCTGCCACCTCACAATCATACAATGGGTTATGAGTACTTCCGTAATCAGATATTTCCAAACCATGTTTTTTTGCGTACCCGTCAACTGACGTCGGGTCTTCGCCGGCGGATTGCAAGTTTCCAGATATATCAAATAGGGGATACGGGGCATCCCAGTCACCTATGAAGCCCATTCTGTGCATTTCCCGAAAAAGAAATGCTTCAACTATATACTCCATGTGGCAAATTACTTCGCAGTTTGATTTGTTTGATAAGTAGAACGCGGCAAAGTTGGATATAAGATTCTCGTAGCTCTCGCAATTGACGCACATACCAGAGAGGGTGGGCAATACGTTTTTTCTTACCCAGCTGTTTGATACGCTCTCGTCTGGCATTCTGAGAGCTATTTTTTCTACTTCTACGCCGCGCGTATCATAAACAATCGCGGCTATTGCAAAGGGTTTACCCCAGAGTCCATCCGTTTCGGCATCGATGGACATGAGACATTTTCGCGTCCATCCCGCTGGAACTACACAATAGTCGTTCCCTTTCGTGTCTCCATTATAGAAGTTTCGTTTGAAATACAAAACTCTATCGTCTTCTTTGCCTGGTAGGGTATTCCCCCGATAATCGGAAGCGATATCCCAGGAATCTCGAAGCATCCAATGCTTCCCTCCTGGAGTCACTTCAAAAACCGGTCTTCCTTTTTTTGTCATAAAGAAGTTTCCAGTCACGAAGGAAACATTTCCTTGTGATACCCCCAGCTTGGCGTTATTTATTTTTATAAAGTCAAAGCTGTCTGACTTCCGCATAATGTACAGCACCCCCGATTCGGTGCCAAATTCACTATATATGAATTGCTCATTATCAAGAATCACAAATCCATCGAACTTGTGAATATGATACGCCCTTATTTTGTTGCCTGGGGTAACAAATAGCAGAGCGCTATAATACCTATACCCCAGCTCAAGCAAAACTTGGTCGCCGACGCTTTTGTCTGAATTATAAACCCATACTCTTTGATTTATAATTTTTTCAATTCCTTTCGCCTCTAAGTCAAATTCAAATTCAAAAGGGTTCAATTCAGAATCTTTAGGCATTTGGGGTGGATCGACATATCCGGTATAGCCGTGAAGTATTCCTTCCCCTGTGCGAATAACACCTTCATAGCGAAAATAGACAACCCCGATAATGGGATTTGTCCCGTATGTTTCGTCTTCTCCCAGCCTCTCACTGGTTCTGAAATTGAAGATCCACCCACGTTCTGGCACGGCGGGTGTTGATATCTCATTTAACTGAAATGATTGAATTTTAATCTTTTCCATAAAATAATGATACCTATTTTTCATCACTCAAGGATTTTAGGTGACATAGTACTACATGTACGATTTTTATTGAATTTGTGGGTCGGCTGGCTGTGAAGTTAGCCGCCCCTGTTTTGTTATAGCTTCTCTATTAGAAGTGCTACTACTATTATAGCTATAACAATCACGAACAGCAATAAAACGCCGTTCGCTACACGTATTGCCATTTCCGGCTCGAAGAAGAAGCTCCACATTTCAGGGGCTACTGCGAGCAGAAACAAAACGAATGCTACTATTGTTAAAATTTTCATATTCTTTGCCCGTCATGCCGATAGCGCAGCTTTAAATTGTTTAATTCATTACTTTATTGATCGCACTTTCCTTAAACAACTGTTCGGCATATTTTTTGGCCGCCGTAGCCTTCTCAAATGTTGTTGCCATATTTTGCCGGTTAACCGTGATCCGGAAGGGCTGAATTTTTAGGCGGAACGGCTCCGCTTGGCCTCCAGGCGTTCCCCGCCGGGATGGGGTTATCAGAAAGAGAAACTTGTTTTATCGTGCTTGGCAGGTCGCACGCCTGGAAGATTTTAAAGGAAATTATCTTCAAACCGCGGGGCGCTCCCCTTTCTGATTATGATATAAATGTACGCATAATATTTTGATTGACAAAATTTTAGAGCACTTTTTTTCAAGAAAAATGCACTTTTTTTTTGCGGATTTTGAGGGCGGAAATTTTCCTGTACGGCTGGGAAAATTTAGCTGTACGGGTAAATTTCTCTACCTGTACGGCCCGGTAAATTTTCCTGTACAGGGAAATTTTGAATACAAGGTAACCGGTTCTTTCTCGTTCGGAACGGACGGGGGGCGGCGGGGTTTTCCCGGTTCGTCCCGTCCGGACGGAACGGCGGCGCGGGGGTGGGGGCGCCGGCATATTTGCGCCGGCAGTAGAGGCCGTCCGGACGGGGGACGGCGAGGGCGGCGCGGGCTTTACTCTGCGAGGCGTGCGCAGAAAATGGCGCTTTCAGGGGTGAAAATGGCGCTGTATGCGAATTTTGGGGGTTTTGGGGAGTGCAGTTAAATAAAGCGGATTTTGGGGATCATCGGGGCGTTGTCGCGGTGGAAGGAATTGACGCCCATAAAGAGGTCGTCGAAGGCGTCGGTGCCGTCTGTGCGAAGCTCTGAGGGGTTTTCTTCGCTGTCGGCGAGCTTTTCTTCGCCCTTGTCTTTTTCGATGCCCAGACGGCCGTTTTTGCGCCCGGTGTTTTCGATGGCGGCCAACAGGAACTCGTTGTTTTCCCTGTTAAACATCGGGAAAAGGTAAATGGGGCGGAGGCGGAGCGGATCCACGGCATTCTTGAAGGCGTCCACGAACATGAAGTATTTGCGGTTTTGGAGCATCGTTTCGCCCATATCGACGCAATTGACGCGCCAGCCGTGCGAGACGAGTTCGCGGCGCACGGTTTCGTGAAACTTCTCGTCTATGCCTCCGTTGGCGTATTTCTTCTGCTTGGCGGTCTGGTTGTAGTAGTAGTTGACGGCGTTGCACCGGCTGCGGTGGGGTTCGTAATAGGCAGCCCAGTCGGCGCAGAGGTCGCGGATGTCTTTCGGCTCCTTGACGAACATGCTACCGAGCACCATCAGCGCGGGGACGCCATTATGCTCTTTTTTTTGCCCGGTAATCACCCAGTTGATGTTGGCGTTGTAGTCGAATGCGATGTTCAGGCTTTGTTTGGGGTCGAGGTCGAGGTCTAAGAAGCAGGAATGTTCCTGCAGGCGCTTGAAGTCCCATGTCTGGAACGTGCTCCGTATGCGGTTTTTGGGCGTCGGCTTGATTTCCATGCGCATATTGTCCACCACGTCGGCGCTCTCAACCACATAGGTATGCCGTTCGGGGTCGTAGGCGGAATAAAATCCGTCGGCCTGGCGCTTCTGCCGGATGTTCAGGATGGAGATATTGAAGATGCGTTCGGGCAGGATGCGCTTCATGTCGGCGATGTAGTCGGCCCCCACGATTTCGATGTTGGTCAGCGTGTCGTATTCCTTAAACAGGTGGCAAGCGGTGCGCAGGGCGTTGATTTCCTCCAACTGCTTTTGCTGCGCCCAGAGGGGATAGCCTTCGTTCACCAGCGCGGCGTAGAGTTCGATGGCGTGGAGAAGCTCCAGCTCAGCTTCCGGCGATGAACTCGCTTCGCGGTCGCATACCCATTGCTCGGCGCGGAGCAGGGGGCGGTCGGTCATCATATAGAACGATTTCTTCAGGGGGAAATCAAGGAACATGCCCGGCGTGCCCGAAATGGCGGGCAGCAGCTCTTCGTCGATTTTTTGTTTACGTATGGCGCGGGCCTCGTCGACCAGCGCGGCATCGAGGGTGAGCGAGTTGGCCGAAAACTTCACGTCCTGGCTCAGGACATGTGTCACATGGCCGTTGAACCAGTGGATGCAATGTTCCCAGTTATAGGGTCGCGTCAATGGTTCGGGGAATCCGGTCGCTTTGGGTGCATGACAGCCCACGAAGAAATGGATGCCGTGCGACCATCCCGTCATACGTTCAATGGCCGCCACGGTGCCCGGAATGGTGCGCGTCAGCCCCTGTTTGAGCGTGGCGCAGTAGATGGCGCTTTTCCCGCGCGGCATATTCGTGACCACGCGCTTGATGTAGGGCGCCGCCACGCCGTCGGTCTTGCCGAACCGCCGTCCGGCAATCAGTGTCAGCTGGCGCGGCATCAGTTCGTATATATAGCGCTGTCCGGGGTTGAGATAATAGTGGTTCATACCGGTTGGAGGCTTTCCTTTTGTTTTTTCTCCAAGCGTGTGGGCGTTTCCGTGATGGGGTCGGTGGGCGGCGGGACGTCGGTGTATTCGACATCTTCGGCTTGGCGTTTGCCGTATTTGCGGCGCATTTCTTCGGCGAGGCCTGGCCGCGAAGCGGGAAGACCTAAAACAGTCACGTCGCAGGTGGGGGCGGTGGGTTCGGGGTAGAGCTTTGAGGGGTCTATCCTTTCGGGATCGTTTTTGTCCAAGCGGTTGATGCTCTTTAGCTCCTTCACTAAGGAAGCGACGGCGCGGAAGTCGCCGGCTTCGGATGCCGCCTGAATATTCTTTTGCAGGAGTTGCGTCATCTCGTAGCGCAGGGCTTCGCGGTTGATGCTGATCACGCCGGTGATGGCGCGTATGTCGGCCAAGTCTTTGTATGCCTGCCTGTCTTTCAGCCCGTGTCGGTTTTTCAACCATACGATGCGTTCGCCGTCTGATTGCAGGGGGTTGCGCAGCATCTCGTTGTAGAAATCACGCAGGCGCAGGATGCGCCGAATTTCCGGCTCGCTGAACGCCTCACGCAGCTTGTCTTCGTTCTCATAAAAATGAGTGATGACCTTCTCTAAAAATCCCGTATTGTCCATTGTTTACTTAAACATTCGTTCAAACACATGTCGCAGGGCATGCTGCGTTTCCACGTCATTGACCATCGTATAACATTCCTTCGATAAACTGCCGGCGCTCTGGCTGAACCATCCCCCGGTAACGGTCATCATCCGTCGGCCGTTGCGCAGGCTTACAAGGTTGACGAAGTTGGGAGACTTTTTTAGTTGAGAGTTGAGAGTTGAGAGTTGAGCGTTTTCCTTGTCGTATACGATTTGTACCTCTCCGATCATGCCTGACTGTTGCAATTCAGCTATTTTGGTGAGCGTGCAATCGTGCAGTTGATAGACGGCAAGGATGAGATCGCCTCCATATACCTGCTTTGACATGGCTTCGATCAGGCGGGATAGCGTGAAATCGCCGTTCGACAGGAAGACGGGATTACCGGGACGTTCCGAAAGCGCCTGTAACTGATTTTCAAAACATCCCGGACAGGGTTCGACAAAGAGATTCATTCCTGATCCTTTAGTACGACCCCCCATTCTTCCAATTCCCTTCGGCGTAAATCTTTTTCTTCCGGGTTGTTTACGTCTTCGCGCTTCAGGTATTTCTTATCTGCTTCGATGCGCAAATCTTTAGACAGTGCAGCGAATACAGGGTCTTTCATCCTGTCGATTTGCGCCTTGCTGTATTTGCCTGACGGCTTGGCGTTCGGATCAAGGGACAGGTCTTCCCCTTCTTCCGTGCCATTACCGGTGATGTAGGCTTCTACGCGGTCGTAGAACTCCTGAATCACGGCTTTCTGTTCGAGCAGGGCCTTTGTTACGGGGGCGACGGTTTCCGCGTCGGCATTAGCTTCCTGGAGGCGCTTCAATTGTTCGTGCAGGCTCGTCTGGTTCAGGAACCAGTCCTTTACCTGTTCGCCTTCCTTTTGCAGTTCGGGCGACAAGCGGTCTTTATATGTGTCCCAGTCGGCATAGCGATCCCATTCTGCCGGATTTACAGGCGGATCTATCGGTTTGTTTCCTGCCGGTTGTCCGGGCAGCTCATCCCCCGTCGGTGCAACAGGCACCGACGCGATGTAGAGTTTATCGCGCTGTTCGATGGTGGTGATCAGGCGAGGGTATTTCGCCAAGGCCGCTACCTTTTCGAGCGTCTGTTTCAGTTTGCCGGTGTAACGTGCGGGCGATCCCTGTTCAAAGGCTTGTATTTCGGAACCGTGCTGGTATATATCTATCAGGAGGTTCAGTCCGGCCTTGTATTCTTTCAGTTCGGTAGCGAGCCATGCGTCAATGCGTTTCTTCAGGCCGTCCCATTGTTCTTGTGTCATACGTTTGTATATCATATTGTGAATTATTGATTATAAATTATTGTTCAAACAAAAAGGAGAAGCGCGCCGGGCGCAACCTCTCCTTTATATAGATAACCAAACAAATCCTGCCTTATTAAGTGGCCGGCGTTGTGGACACCGTGCCCTTATAATAGGTTTTCGGCGTTCGCGTCATCAGTGTAGCCGTCAAGGTAGCGCCGCTATCGCTGTCGGGCGTATTCCCTGAATCGTAAGCGATTCCGCCGGAAGCTATGCCACGGTTGCGGTCTGGATCGTAGAACGCCTGATACTGGTCTCCTTCCGGAAAAACAAAGAATACGTCCTTTCGGTTGTTGATGGTGCGAAGCATCGTAGCGAGTTCGGGCGTCATCTTTTCAATTTTAAACACAAGCTGCTGGGTGAATCCCTTTCCGGTTTCAACCGAGCTTGCCGTGAACTGTCCCGAATCGGTGGCGATCTCAAACTTATAGAATCTCTTTCCGGTCTTAAATAAAAATCCGGGTTCTTCTTCTATATAGGAATAGTCTCCCAAGCCAAAGTTCGTGGCGCTATCGCCAGGCACCTTCAGTTTGGGGAGTGCGGTCAGGTCGTTTTTAAAACCGACATAAATCACACTGGCTATCCCGTTCAGCACTTCACCGCAACTTTCTGCTGCGGTGTAATCTGCAAAATCACATAATCCTACTATTGCCATTATACTGAAAGTTTAAAGGTTGCAGTAATAGTCGTATTTCCAAGTACTTTCAACGTGAGGGGGTTGGTGGTGATGCCATTGCTCCATTTGTCGAACACATATCCACCGGCCGGTGTGGCGGTAATTGTTACCGTTTCGTCTGCGCGGTATTTATCCTTAGCGGGAGAGACCTCTACCGTACCGTTGGCTACTGCCGTAGCTTTCACGGTGTACACGTTCATGCCTTGCATGTCGCCTGCCCACTGTATGGATGTGAGCGAACCATCGTTTATGCAAAACACTTTGGGATCAACGCTACGAAGGTTGGCTCCGTAACGCGCCTGAATATTGTAGGTGACAATATTGGCGTCGTCTTCGATGTTGCGTACTTTGATGTACTCGTCGTCGCTCATCGTGTCGCATCCCAGCTGCATGATTTTGGGTTTCGAGAGAATCATCAAATCGCCGTCGCCCATGGTCGGGTTCGGATACATCCGCACGTTGGGAAAGCCCGGAATGGCGAACGTCCCATATTGGTCGGGGGTCAGGGTGTATTTGAATTTGATGGCTACCGCATCCTGATACCATGAGAACAGCGTACTGGTTACATTCAGTATGGCGCCTGTGCGTGTCAAAACGGGATGCGCCTTGCGTAAAAATTCCTGTACGGCATAGAAGGTGCTGACGTCGTCGTTGTCCACCGGTTGAATCGCTCCGGTCGGTACTAAATTACGCCGTTCCTCGCTGATGCTTCCGTCGGCTATTTTCGCCTGAATCTGGGTGTAGATTCCGTCGAAAATGTCATACTTGTTTTCGCCTGATGCGTTGCGGCGTGCAAAGAAGAAGGCGTCGAGCAGGTCTTCCGACCAGGTTGTCATAACAGAATACAGAATCAGGCGTTCGGCGGGATTCTTATACGTCTTGTTCGTACCTAACAGGCTCATCGGCCCGATTTTGTTTTGAACATACGACTGGATGTTATCCTTATGGATCCCTGCGGAAAGGAATACCTGGAGTTCGTTCTGTTCCATCTTTCCCACTGCCGATTCGTCAGCGACGAATCCGGGATAATAGGGACGCATCAGTCCTCCCTTACGGATGTATTCGTACTGGCGCAATTTGTCTTGAATGCCGGTGATGATGTCCACACCCATCCGGTTAAATTCGTCTCCCTTGTAAGCAAGGGGAAGCATCATCAATTCGGGACGGATAATTGTTGCCGTTTCGTCCAGTCCCGATATCGTTACCAAGCTATTGCTGGGGTTGATTATTGCCATTTGTTTTGGGGTTTAAGCGTTAAAAATTCCGTTTTCCTGTGCGAAAGATTTGACTAATCTCATTCTTTCCACAGGATTGATTACGCCGGCAAGTATCGAGCCGGTAACAATTGTTTCAGTTTCCAGTGCGCCGTCCGTTTGGGCGGCTCCGGGAAAGAGGGGCCGGGTTTCTTTTGAAAGCTCGTCGAGTTCAGCTTTCTGTTGGAAAACCGTCTGTGCCAATGTGGCGGCCTGTTGCCGGGATGTCGCTGCTTCCTGCGCGGAGGCAAGTGCGGCGGCTACGACACGGTCGCTCAGTTCCTGCGTCATCACAACTTGGCCTTGTTCATCAACTTCGGCGGTTGTTTCCTGACCCAGAATAGCTTGTAATTGTGCTATGTCCATTTTAGCTTTGGGTTTTTGGGGGTTTGTATTTATTGTTTCTACTACTACTTCTTCTTTTTCTACTTCTTCGTAGGCGGTGACCATGCCTATGGGGGTAGGCGTGCCTTTTTGCAGGCGTTTGACGCCGGCTTTCTCGAAAATGAACTCAATCGCTTCGGCGTATGACTTGATGCCGTCCACCAGTTCGCCAACGACTTCGCCGGCAGGATACATCTTTCCGTGCAGGCGCTCGTCTTTTACATTCGGCCAACGGCTGCGGACATTGGATGCAAATGCCTCGCTATGTTTGTCGAGCATCTCCTGAAGGGGTTTGTAATTGTCGTTTTGGATGGCTTCCCTGTATTCCAGATTTTTTTCAGTACTCTGAGAGGCATATACTTCTACATATTTCTCTCCTTTGTAAATGCTCTCATGCTTTGTACCGGAAAAGGCGGCATAGGTTCCTACCGAACCGATCTCAATGTCATTCCGTTCGGCAAACACATACGGGATAAACGAAGCGATATGCACACCCTTGCTCGCCGTATCTCCCCGCATAAGGCCAACAACCGGTTTCGTGGCATTGGCAAACAGTTCGTTTAAGTCGTTTGCATTGGCCGAACCGCCGGGCGTATTGAAAACCACCAAATGACCGATCACATGAGAAAGCCCTTCGGCATAAGTAAACTTGTCGGCCAACTCGCGCGTACCATACGAACATATGGCGCCGCCCTTGGTGATAGGCCCCGTTAAGGGAATGACATTGATGACCTGGTCGTCTTCGTTAAAGTCCTTGTCATTATACCAATTTACGCTTTCCGTGATGAGAAGACGCTCCTCCGGTTCCAAGCTTCCGGCGTTGAAAACGAGCAAACGGGGATGGTCGGAACGCTTTTCAAATTCTGTTTGTATCACCGATGTTTTGTTTATAGAGGCCAAAATCACGTCCCGGTAATAAAACAAAGCGCCCTCCTCCATTTCCCAAATGGGGGTGCGATATAGTTCGGATATGAACGAATAGGGTGTCAACATACTGTGTCAGTTTGGCTTTTAAGCTGTTACCGACACGAAACTACACCCTATCCTTCAAGAAGGAAAGGACACAAAGAGAGTTGAGAGTGGAGAGTTGAGAGTTAGTTTCCTTTTAACTCTCCACTCTCCACTCTCCACTCTCAACTAATAAAACGGGTAGTCGGCTGTGGATGGTGTAGGAGAGGTTGGCGGTTTCTTCGTCGGAGGTGTTGATGTCGGCATGGGTGCGGCCGTTGGCGTCTTCGTTGTATATCAGGCGGCGTTTTCCTCCGTAGGTGTAGACGATGAAATGATAGTCTGCTGTTTCAAGGGCGTGGATTTGTGCCAGCGTGGTGGCGGAGGTGTCGTCGGCCTGCCATTGTATGGTGTTGGTAAACAGCGGCCCGGCGGCATCTTCCGAGCGAACACTCTTTACGTTGCCCGTCTGTTCGCGCAGGGAGAGGCTAAGGGGCTGTCCTGAAAGCGTAAGCGCCGACGCCGGTACCGTCCGTTTTTGCGTATAACCGACCGGCAGGGTTATCGCTTCCTGTGGATATGCGTCAATGCGCACCACTTCTAAGTTTAGTTCTTCGCAAGTTGCCATATTTGGGTGTGAATTTATTTTAAAAATTGTGCATGTTCGTTTATGTTTTTTTTGGCCTTTATTTTGGCGTCAAACGGCAAAATAGTTGGGTTGCGGGTGATTTTTTTGCATAACACGTTTGGCCTGCTTACTTTGTTCCCTTTCGAAGGCTCGGCGGATGGTCCCGTCGTCGACAGAAAGCTCCAGTTCGATAATAAAATCGTTATAGGCTTTCACCTTCACCGGCTGCCGGCGGGGGTATGAATGCCGTTGACGGTTCAGGTGGTCGTGCACGTAAGCAAATGCTTCGGCGCAAAAGCGGTCGTAGATGGCGCTTCCGACCATGCTCTGTGCGTCGGCGGATAGGTACGTCCGCAGACAGTCGTCCTTCACCCGGTCGTTGACGTCCATTTCGATCGTCAGGTAGTCGTATTCGCTATCCGGCGGAAACTGTTCGGGGAGCGCCGCCGCTCCTTCGCGCGGCCTACGGCGCCAATCGTTGATCAGCCGCCCGATACTATCTTTCCGGGAGAACCATACCGGTTCATCCCCATAGACCAATCTGCCTTCATCATCCCGCAGATGGGTAATGAAGGCTTTCAGGTACTTTTTTATTTTTATATTTATTATTATTCCGCCCATAATTAACAATTGTTAGTTGTTTCATTATTCATTGATTTACAGCGTAAAAGTAGGCATTATTTTGCAATGAGCAAAAAAAACCATACTATTTCCGTACTGTTTTTTTTAGCTGTACGGGTCGTGAAATTTTCCTGTACAGCCGGAGAAATTTTCCTGTACGGGTAGATTTCTCCGGCCGTACAGGAAAATTTCAGGATATGATCTCGCGTAAAATTTGTTAAAACGGGTCGGTAAGCCCGATTTCAAGAAAAAAAGAAAAAAAACTTTTTATGAAAAAGTGGGATTTTTTTGTCGGAGTTGTCGGAGTTGCCCAAAATTCGTTTTTTATTTCTTATTATCAAGCAGTTAAATTCCGACAAAACCTGTTTTTTTTTTGTCGGAATGGCCCATATTTTTGTCGGAGTATGGCCATTTTTCCGACAAAATTTGCCGCCACTCCATCTTCCGTCCGATTTTTTTTTCTTGTACGACAAAATATATTGTCGGAATCGTTTTTTTTGTCGGAGTTTTTGTCGGAGCAACTTTTTTTATATATTACTCTTATTTACAAACTATTAAATCAAAAGAAATAGATAGAATACGACTACTCCGACAACTCCGACAAAAATTTTCCAAGATTTTCATTTTTATTTTTCAAAGTTTCGCGTTTTTTGTTTTTTGAATATGTTTATACATAAATTAATATAAAGAAAGAGGATACGGTATACTATATCCAAGATACCCTCTTTCCTTGTTCGCTCCCTGCGGTAGCAGTAGTAGAATAGGTATAGGGATCCCAAGGGTTTTCCGGGTTTGTGTGCGTGAAAGTGTTGCTCGTTTGCAATTTGTTTGTATATTTGTTGCAAATTACCAAATAGAAGCACCATGGAACAAATGGAAATAACTAAAAAAGATGCTTTGGACAAAGCTTATCACATTTTGTCTAATGAGATCAGAGAATATGCTTCAATACATTCCATTCCTGAGAAAGAACTGAAACACCTGATTGATTCGGTAATTGAGGCTTATGTGGAAAAGAAAGCAGTCTTTTATATGGAAGAAAGATTATGTAAATTCCAGTCCAGGCTTAATGGTTCACTGAATTTTACTTTACGCGTTTTGGGAAGCAATTCTTCCCAAAAAGATTGTAGTATAGCTTACACAAAACACCTGAAACAATTAATTACCAATGACTGATTCAGCAGAAGAAACAGGAAAGAACCTGCCGCTTTCCAATGGAGAAGACAGGGCAAATTCTCCCGATGTGTTTGATGCAGACGAGTTCCCTACTTCGGTAAAACGTTCTGGAAAAATACTGGAAGAATTGACGATGTCGGTCATGAGGGGTGAAGTCAGGGGAGGGTTCGATCTTTCTACGCTATCTGAACCGCAGAAAGACAAAGTGCTGGAATTGATGCAGAAAAACGACGAAAATGCTTATACCTATTCCAGAGAACGACTGAAAACGATGGAAAATTTGAATACAAAAGCATTAGACGCATCCATTGTAAATCAAAAAACATTCCGATATATTGCCGTCGGTATTATAGCCGTCATATTTATATTATTGACTCTCATCCTGTTTCTAAAAGATGAGTATTTCACCACCTTTCTTTCGTTTATCATGGGGGTAGGTAGCGGATTGGGTATTAGGGATATTGGAAGTAAATTTATGAAAATGCCCAAAAGCGTCACTTCCGAAACCGAATCCGAATCCGCTAACGACTAACTGTAAACAATTTTTTCACTTCTTCCTTGTGCCGCGGTTGCGGGATTTTTCTACTCTGTCGCGCATATTTTCTAACAGGGAATAATTCAGGTAGGCGGGGACGCCGTCTTTCATTCTGATTAAAAGAGTTTCTACGCCTTCCAGGACGGCGATCAGGCGGGGATCGGTGGGGGCAGGGGCGATGGGTGCGTCGGTGGGGCCGCCTTCGGCGTAGCCTCCGTAGCGGGGTAGGGGGTTGGTGAAAGTCTTGGACTGACGGATGGCATCCAACGCTTGCACATACCGGAACGAAATGGGGTCGCGCATCTGCCATTGAGGTGTGACGTATTCGCCCTTGTGGACGTATCCGGCAGGCTGATATACGCCGCCACGGCCGGTGTATCCGCCGCTCCCGTCGGCTACATATCCGCCGGCGGCAAAACCTTCGGTTTTTACTACCCGCTGGCCTTTCTCAACGCTACCGCCTTTTCCGATCGCTGATTTGATGGCGGCTTTGGCTACCTGCAGGGCCGCTTGAATGGCCGCGGCGGCAACTGCTGCCGTGGCGATACCGGCTACCCCTTTTTCTCCTATTTCGGTTCCGGCGGCTTCAAAGGTCGCTGCCGCCGCCTTTGCCTGCATTTGCATCACCCAGATATCGACTAATCTCATCAAGATATCGAAGACAAGATCTACCATGGCCTCACCAAAGGCTTCTCCGGCATCTTCCGAAGCAGAAAACATGGCGACGAAAGCTTCTCCAATTCCGGCAAGAGATGACTTCATCATATCTTCAAACTCGTCCTCTATCTTCTTTTGCTTATCTACCGCTTTCTGCATATGCTTGAGGCGCAGATTTTGATAATCTATCCGTAGTCTCGTCAGTTGTTCTTCATTCATCCCGGCGATATTCAACCGGGTTTCGGCATATTGCATTTCCATAACAGTTAATTCATTGAGGTACTGATCATAGTTAATCAAACCATTGAGAAACTTTTCACCCGTATCATAACGTTCTTGCCCTTCCGATTTACCGAGATAGTCCAAATCTTCATTGGCATTTGCCTCTTTATTGATTCGTTCTACTTCTTTTATGTATCGTTCATAAAGAATTTTTAGAAATTCGTAATACTCTTTCTGTTTGTCCTTACGTTTTTCTATAGCTTTCATTATAAGTGCCGTACCGTCGTCATATTCCTGTTTAAGGCGCAACAACTCCCGATCTTTACGGTCAACGCCTTTCAGATCGAACTTTTCAAACAGATCATCCAGCTCTTTTTGAAATTTCTCCGTTTCGCTTTCCTCCTTCTTGAATAAACCGAGTTTAAACTCCCAAACCTTGCGCTCTGCCTCAATTTTGTCTTCTTTGGATAACCCGGTGATGTCTAAGGTCTTTTGAAGCGCTTCAAACTGTATCTTTTCGAGCATATCGTTGTACTTCGTTTCCGAATCAATCATTTCGCCTCGATAGGCTTCCCTGTTGACACGCGCCTTCATCAATGCTGTCCGTTCCGCATCCACATAAGCGTCTATGGCGTCTAATGAGGCTTGCAGACGCTCGGCTTCGTGTTTGTCTTTATTCGGATCGACATCATCCGTTCCGAAGTTTTTTTCATATATTCTCTTGGCTAATGCCAAATACTTATTCAAGGCGTTTTGTTCGTCGTTTATCCATGTGTCCAATTGCTCTTTATTCATTTTGTTAAACGCTTCGGTTTGCGCTTCTTTTTCCTTGTATAAATTCGTAAACTCGTCCATCGTTTTGCCTTGCAAGTCATCAAGAATAGCCTCGGTACCCTGTATCAATCCATATATTTTCTTCCCGTTTTTATCAACATAACCAACCAATTCCGCTATTCGTTTCTTTTTTACGTCCATCTCATCTTCCTCAATTCTTTTGGGAAAAGCTGTGCCCGGCCCAAAGGGAGTAAGAGTTTCTTGTACCCACGTCACTCCCGTTTTCTCTTCCAGCTCCAATTTTTTGAGTTCTTCCCTGTATTTTATTAATTCTTCGGTACGTTGCGCAATGGCGCTTGCGTTTAAAACTTGCAGTTTGGCCTTTTCTGCGTCTATATAATCATATATTAGCCCCGTGTTGACGGATAAAATTTCTCCGTATTCTTCCGATCTCGAAATCACACCCGGTATGGACAGATTTGAAAGCTTCAACATTATTTTATTGAGTTCTGTCTGCTCGTCTTTGGATAGTGACGTCTGTTTTTTCAATTCATCATACCGTTCGGCTAATTTTCTGGTTTCCACTTCAAGGCTGGTTACTTTTTCCCATTGGTCGTCGAATATTTCGTTAGCATCTCTCGTTTCTCCGGCAAATTTACCCACAGCATCTGCCACATTTCCGGATATTTTGTTCCATAAATCGCCTAACCATTTGAACCGTTGACCTATTTTAAGTTGGGCATTATCCCATTTTACGGCTGCCTGTGTGGCTTTATCGGCGGAAGTTAATGCCAGGTCGCCCTGTTTTTTGAGTCCTTCGTTGACTATTTCGATTACTGCCGAAGCGAAATCGCCGGTTTTCTTTACCTGCTCCTGGAGGCGGCTTGCGGAAATACCTAAATTGTCTAATATGAGAGGCGATTTTCTTCCGACACCATTAATAATTGAATCTACAAGATAATCTACGCTTTGACCAGTTTCCTGCGCCCGTTGCTGGGCGAATTTCAGAAGCGTTCCCAGTTCATTGAGCGGGATATTGAAGTTTTTCGCTTTTACGGCGGATTGCATAAGCTGAAAGTCGTCAATCAGCCCTTTGGTTTCACCGCGCAGGTTACTTAAAAGCCCTTTTGAATCTGCATCCAATTTGCCAAATGCCTTGGAAACACCTTCGGCCGTCGCCGCCATTTTTATGCCTTCGACTACAAAGTCTTTCGCTTTCGAGGCTAAGTCACCTAACCATTCGGCTACTTTCTTGGCTATATACAGGCCGGCGGCCACAAGAGAGAATTTCTTTAATTTGTCAGTAAATCTTTCAATGCCATCTTCTGCCCCTTTCGATTTTCCTTTCAGTTCGTCTATTCTTTCATTAAGCTGTTTAATTATCTCACTGTTTTTGTTCCACTCCGGAGTTTCGGCGACGATACTTTTATTGATTTTCACCAAAACATTTCTGGCTCCTTCCAATTGGGCTTGCGTTGCCCCGCCTATATTGGTGATAACGTCGGAAACATCTTTTGAACTCGATTTTAGCTGTTTAAGGATTTTCTCCAAATCAGCTCGTTCTTTTTCCAGGGTGGAGACTTCTTCGCTGTTATCGGCAAACAATCCTTGTTTGTTGAATTCTTCTTTTGCTTTTGTGAGTGCGTCAAGCTTTTCCTGAATCGTCTTGATACCGGATTCGGCCTGTTTGCCGTTTAATAAAACGGTAGTGGTTACTGTTGTATTGGGGGTGCGTGCCATTTTTATTATATTTAAAAATTATGATCTCCCAGTATTTTCCAAAACTGCGACCTTGATTTTTCGACTGCTGCTATGCGTTGATCCATATCCATACGCGAGAAGGTGGATACGATCCGCGCATTTACTTCTTCGGCCAACAATCTGGCGGAAATTGAACCAAGGGCAAAAGCGCGTTGTTTGATTAAAACCGAAATAAAAGGCTTGGGTTCCCGTTCGCCATGCTTGCTTTTATAATATTTCTTTCCTGATTTAAAGGGTTGCGACAGTTTTTGATAGCTATATTTTTCATCCTTCCCGGTTCCCGTTTCGACAAACAGACCGATATAGCTATAAAAAAATGTAATCATCTCCGGATTTCCCGCCGAAGCATTCCATACCTTATAATCAATGCTTTTCTTTAAATCTCCCTTCCCTTTATAGCCTTTTGGATATTTTGAGTTGTAAGGAGTGATCTGTTGCACCTCCATTTCTTTAAGAATCCGGTGTATCAGGTTCTCAGCCCATGCCTTTAAAACCTCTTCTCTTTTCTCGCTCATGATTATGTTTTATTTCAAATGTCGAATGGAAACAAGGATTATAAAAGGACAAAAAAGCCGGGGCTGACTAAAAAGTCCAAAATCGCTTCGGACTTTTTAGTCAGCCCCGGCTCTCGATAAAATTCAAGAAGACCTTTTAATCTTCAAGTTCGTCGGGGTATCTGTCGAAATAGTGAGCGTCAAACAGATGTTTGTTGTTTTCGACGGCCTGACGGATACGATCCATTTGTTCCGGGAGCAGTTCGGACAACAGGCATAAGGCTTTCGATACATTTCCGCTTATGTCCAGGACGTGCACACTCGAATACAGAAGGTCGCGATGGGCAGGGGATGCTTCTATTTGCTTAATCAACTCGTCAGCCGCGCTAAGGGCAAGGAGGGCATAGGCGCGTCCATTTTCAAGCGTGCGGAGGACTGTTTTACACCCCCATTCTTCACACGATTCGCGTCTTTCCTTTTCATCATCTTTTTTCATACCTGCAGAATTTCGGGGTCAAACAATATGTCGGAGTGGTAGATGGCATGGATAATTGTCTTTAGCATAAAGGCGTCCATGCAGGCGAGCGTTTCATTGGTAGCCACGGCAATCTTCATCACGCCTTCCTTGTTGACGACCTCGCCCAACGAACGAATGTCTTCCGACGTCTTTTCGCGTGCGCGTATTTCTTCTATCACCGCGATGGAGAAAGCCGTCAGGCGCATGGCCCCGGAGAGCGACTTTTCCAGCAATTCCTTGACCTCCATCACGCCGAAGCGGATGCGCAGGTCAATCTCTCCGGGGTCTTCACCTTCGCGTATCCATTGCCTGTGCGTGGCTTTGATGAACCGAAACAGTTCAACCGTGTTTTCCTCGCGGCAGGGGCGTTCATACAGATTGTTCATATCCTTCCCCTCCCGTCATTTTAAGGAAATCCGTTTCGCTGATGATCCGCACGCCAAGGTTGCGGGCTTTTTCAAGTTTGGAAGGCCCCATATTGTCGCCTGCCAGAATATAATCCGTGCGGGAGGATACGCTGCTGCTGACCTTTGCGCCGGCGCGTTCAATCATTAGCCTGTATTCGTCGCGCGAATGGAGCGCGAATACGCCACTGATGACAAAGGTAAGCCCCGCGAGCGCTTCGGAACGTTCATCGGCCGGCTCTTTTTCTTCGGCGGTGAACTGAAGGCCGGCCGAGCGCAGGCGTTCGATCAGGCGGCGGTTTTCTTCATCGGCAAAATAATCCAGAATGCTCTGGGCGATGCGTTCGCCAATGTCGTCGACGGAGGTCAGCGAGGCGAAAGAAGCGCCGACAAGGCTGTCTATGGAAAGGAAGGTAGCGGCCAGCCGTTTAGCGGCTGTTTTACCCAGATACCTGACGCCAAGCGCATAGAGCACCCGCTCGAAAGGCAGGCGGCACGAGGCGGCAAGGCTGTCTCGCAGGTTGCGCGTATTGTTTTCGCCCCATCCGTCCATGCGCCTCAGACAGGCGACGGGGAGGTCGTAGAGGTCGGCCGCATCGGTTGCGTAGCCCGCGTTGAACAGGTCGTTTATCGTTTCCGGGCCTATGTTTATGTTCATGGCTTCACGCGAGGCAAAGTGTTCGATCCGCGCTTTTACCTGTCCGGGACAGCCCGCAGCGTTCGGGCAGTAATGCGTGGACTCTCCGTCCGGACGGACGAGGGGCGTCCCGCAGTCGGGGCAGCGGAGGGGGAAAACAACCGCTTCGGCGCCGGCGGGACGGGCGTCGCGGTCAACGCCTGTTATTTTGGGGATGATTTCTCCGCCTTTCTCTATATATACCCGGTCGCCGGCGTGCAAATCGAGTTTGCCGATCGTATCGGCATTGTAGAGCGTGGCACGGCGGACGACGGTACCGCTCAAGCGCACCGGCTCGAGGTTGGCCACTGGTGTAACGGCGCCCGTCCTGCCCACCTGATACGACACGGACAGCAGGCGGGTCTCCGCCTGTTCCGACTGGAATTTATAGGCTACGGCCCAGCGGGGCGTTTTGCCTGTTGCGCCCAACTGCTCCTGCCGGGCAAGGCTGTCAATCTTTATCACCACGCCGTCGGTCGGGACGGCATAGTCTTTCCGTATGGCGTCCCACCGGTTTATAGCCTTTAATACGTCGCCTGTATTGTGGCACGGTATGGGTTCCGCCGTGCGCAGCCCCCATTTTGCGGCTTCGCTTATCCTGCCGGAATGTGTAGGGGGAAGTCCTTCGCCCGTCACCTGGTAAATATAGGCGTCGAGCTTCCGGTGGGAAGCCGTGCGGGGGCTTTTCTGCTTGATGGTGCCCGAGGCGGCATTGCGCGGATTGGCAAAGGGCTGTTCGCCAAGGCGCTCGCGCTCGCGGTTCAGGCGGCGAAACTCTTTCCACGGCATCACGATTTCTCCGCGCACCTCGACGGTTTGCGGCGGTGTTCCCCAGAGGCGTAAGGGAATGGTGCGGACGGTGCGTACATTGGCGGTGACGTCTTCGCCCGTTTCGCCGTCGCCGCGCGTAAGGGCCTGCGTCAGGCGCCCATCAACATAGGTAAGCGAAATGGATATGCCGTCGTACTTCGGTTCGACAAGGACGCAATCGTCCTTTTCCATAAACTCCCTTACTTCCGCTTCCGTATAGATATTGCCAAGCGAAAGCATGGGGAAGGCGTGTGCCGCCTGCCGGAAGTTTCCGCTCAAGTCGCTGCCTACGCGCTGCGTGGGCGAATGGGGATCGTAAAACTCGGGGTGTTCTTTTTCGAGGGCGATCAGCCTTCGCATCTTTTCATCATACTCACCGTCCGAGACGGTTGGCTCCGAGCATACATAATACTCATAATCATGTTGCTCAATTTCATCACGGAGTTCCGTGATGGCAGCCTGTAACTGCGTTCTTTCTTCGGTTTTCATAACTCTTGAATTTTCTTGACATTTCAGGCAAGTTTACTCAAAAAGAGAGCGGCTGCCGTTTCCCGTTGTCAAGAAAATCCAAGAACCCGATGGGCACCTAAAAAATCACGGGGCGTACAACCGCCTTTACGTATATGTATGGGCATAAAAAAAGCCCACATTGTTTTGAGCCACTAACCGGCGCTCATTCGGAATCCTTACGGATTTTCTTGACATCGCAAACATACGGAATGTTTTTGAGATGTGCAAAGAAAAAGGTTACTTTTTTGAAGCGGGCTTTTATTCAATCATAAAATCAAATATATTTTTCCACAATATTCAGTAACTGCTCAGAGAAACTGTATATTCCGTCAAGAGATTGAATCTTATACTTTATTTCTTTTTTATTATCACCAACGAAGACGATCTGCTTGTTCGTAGAAGAATTTAGGTATAGTCGACATATCAATTTACGGTTATTGTCATCAATTAAGACGGAAAAATAGGATTGGGCATCTCTATATGTTATTCTTTCCGATTGAATTTTAGACCTTAGTATTGATTTGACTATAAAATAAGCTTCTATTTCTTCTTCCGTAGTAATAATTTTGTCTTCCTTCTCACTTCCCTCCGCATCTTGTTGAGCATCATCAGATTCATCTGTTTTCAAAGCCGTTTTTAGTCGTTCCGAAATGATGTCATTGATATGGTTAGCTATCGATTTACGAACCAACAGTGTAAATTGATCTAATATTTTGGCGGTTATCAACCCATCATAAACCTGCTTAGCCAGCAACTTGACAAATTCAGGACTCGGATTGGCAAATTCTTTTATTAATATAGCTTTCAACTCACTGGTGTATTTAAGCTCACTTGCCGAACTGAGTATATTGTCAATATCAAAGTAAGTTTTGTGGAATTTCTTCAATTCATCCACTTGATTATTCCTCAAGTCTGTCAAGTCGATTTCCAGAAAGGGTTTTTCGTCCATTTTATTAGGAGTAACCAAATCTGTATAGAAACGGTATATGATACCATTTGTCAGCAAGCCGAACTTGGCATTTGAAACATTAAAGTAACGAAGTAATTGATTATCATGTAATGTCAAATCTTGCTGCCAATGTTTACACTCAATCAACATGATTGGAGCACCTTCTTTTAAAATGGCATAGTCTATCTTTTCTCCTTTTTTTGTGCCAATGTCGCAGGTGAATTCAGGTACTACCTCTAAAGGATTGAATACATCATACCCCATAGCTTGTAAAAAAGGCATGATCAATGCGTTTTTGGTCGCCTCTTCTGTTTGAAGATTGTCTTTTAACTTTTCGACCCGTTCCGATAACTGCTTAATAACGTCTTTGAAATCCATATTGATATAATTTTAAAAGATTAGATGCCCGAAAGATAGTAAAAATAATGATTGGTGGTTACTGTGGGTTTATGGATGTTGGAAGCTGAGAGGGGTTTTTGTCCTTTCGCATGTCTTGTATTATGCGTATCCTTGTCATACAATATTATAACAATAAGAATTATGGAAATGACGGAAACTGAAATTTTAGAACTGCGCAAATTCTGCGCCGAATGTGCTTCCCGGAGCGAGCGCTACAATGGCTCAATCGCTATGGAGACTCGCGAACTGTATGATTACCTTTTAGGAAAATGGGATACAAAAGAACCGGAAAGCGCTACTCCACGGGAGGAAACGTAAGCGGTATGGCAAAGCTGAGAGGGCAATTACCCCTGTCATTGTTCTCTCAATGCTCCATACATATCCCTTGGGAAATGCTGTAAATTCAGGCATCTGCATGGCAATTCCCATATTTCTGCTATTGGGAAAAATGTCTTTTCGTCGGATGTCAAAATTACATCAAGCATTTTTTTATCGTGCAACTTTTTTGCGCAACTCAATATTTTCATATCATCGCTTATCCATCCACGATAGTTTATACAGCCGCTTTCCTTTTTTACTTTTTCTATCGCTTGTAATGATTTCCGAGGCTCTTTCAATTTCCTGTATTTTTGAATAAATTCATTCATCTCCTCTGCTTCACTTTTCCCGTAGGGCAAAAAAGTTACATCTCCCGAATAAAATATTTCAATTATCTTCCGTGAAATTGATGCGGTTTCGAGCTTGATTAATTCCCCTATGGTAATCGAAGTTATGTAAAATTGAGGCTTGTGCGCTCTATTCGCAAGAGACAGTTCAGTCATGATGTCATTGGCAAGTTTGATGCTTTCCTGCTTTTTAGGGTTATCATCAAATTTTTCGGGTGACGATAGATAGTCGATAATGAAACTTGTATCTAACAGTATGTGTGTCCAGTCGGACATTTTCTTGCTATTGCCCATCTCCGACTAACTGATTTGGATTGACATTGCCTCTTAACTTCCTTACCGATAGCACAGAATCTTTTACCTTTGGGAAAACGCCCCTTTCTCCGTATCGGCCTTTTAATTCTTCGGCCTTGTCAACCAGCCTTCCCCCGGAGTTCTTCACAACGTC
>JAISQD010000049.1 GCA_031274415.1 Tannerellaceae bacterium
CCCTCCTATAAAAAAGCTGCGCCCCGTCATGACGAGACTCCACCTTGCCCGGAGGCAGGTGTAAAAGCAAAATGACATGCTTCGCCACGTAGAGACGTGGCGCGCCACGTCTCTACACACACAGCCCCACGTCATTGTAAGCACCTCAAAAAAAGATTTAGCCATTTCAGAATAGGGGCGTTTTGACAAAGAAATCTATTTTCTTTTCGGTTTCCGTTAAACGCCTGTCCGTTTCCAAAGAAAATGTTTCTACTTGTTTTTCTACCCGTTCTATCTTCTGATTGATAGCATAACCTTTTAGCAAATAATCTTTTAGCGTATGAGTAGCCCATTGCCTGAACAATGTGGCATTGATAGAATTTACGCGATACCCGACAGAAAGTATTGCATCCAAGTTATAATATTTTGTTTGATACTTCTTCCCGTCGCCGGCAGTATGTTCCAAAATGGAACATACTGAAGTTTGCCCAAAAGTTTGAATATATCCGTATTTTAACATCAGCTTCAGGGCCTCTTTGATTTCTGCAAAAATAAGATTATTTTCTGCAAAAAAAGTATGTGGCAAGGAATACTCTTTTCACTAATTTTGTCACTTAATATGTCATAGAAAGGTATGTGTATGATATTGCGTAGAAACTTTATGAAACAATCATTATCAGCCGGAGCAGAACTGTTTGTTGCTTCGACAGCTCTTCCCGCATCAGCATATTTAGCTTACTGTTTTTCCTTGCAAACGAATAGAGCTGCCGGACACATTATATGTGTGTTCGGTGGCTTTTTTTTATACCTGTTTTTTAGTATTATCTTATTTGTGTCATTATTTAATTTTTAAATCAGTAATCATTATGAGAAAAAAAAGAATGTGTTTGCCACAGCAACCCTTTCACAGGATGCCTGTTCGTCTGTTGCAGATGGTTGTATTGTTCGGATTCTTGTTTTGTGTTTCACCGCAAAACGTGGAAGCACAGCAGGCGGATTATGTAGTCACCGGATCGGTTGTAGACGTTTCCGGTGAGCCGATTATCGGTGTTAATATTATGCAGAAAGGGGTGAATAACGGGACGGTGAGCGATTTGGACGGCCGGTTTTCGTTGCGGATTTCCAAACGGGATGCGATCCTGACATTTTCGTACATCGGTTATATACCGCAAGAGGTGGCGGTGTCCGGGAATACGGTGAATGTCGTTATGAAAGAAGATTTGAAGAACCTGGAAGAGGTGGTTGTAATCGGCTACGGCACAGCCAGGAAGCGGGATCTGACCGGCGCCATATCTACCGTGAAAACGGAGAAGCTGATAGCCGAATCGCCCCGCACGGTGCAGGATTTACTGCGTGCCAATTCGGCGGGATTGGCCATCACCATGTCAACCAATGCCAAAGGAAATGCCAATTTGCAGATTCGGGGCGCTAATTCATTGAAAGCGAGTACATCGCCCCTGATTGTGCTGGACGGCGTGATTTATGAGGGCGCACTGGAAGATATCAACCCGATGGATATTGAGACAATTGATATCCTTAAGGATGCAAGTTCCGCCGCCGTCTATGGCGCTAAATCGGCCAACGGCGTGGTGGTGATTAATACCAAACGCGGAAAAGGCGGGAAACCGGCGATTAACTTCAATTTCAATGCCTGTTTTGTGACCGCATCAGACGTGCCGGAAATTTATGACGAGGTCAGTATCCTGGACTGGCGGCATGACTACGCCGTAGGCAAACGAACGGCCGAATACCTGGCGCAATATCCGGAGATGTTCACCGACCCGAGGAAGCTGAGCGGCGTTAACCAAGTGGAGTGGTATAATTACGACCAGGGAACGCCCGTATCTTCCGTTACCGAAGACCAGTTGCTGGCGACCTATCTTTCGCGTCTGGAATTTAAAAGTCCGGAAATTGCCAATTACCTGAAAGGCCGTTTTACGAACTGGCCGGATTTGGTGTTGCAAACCGGTGTTCAGCAAGATTATACGGTCGGCATATCCAATCAGACGGATAATTTGACCTATTACTGGTCGGTAGGCTACTCCGACAGGGAAGGTATCGTTGTGGGGGATGCCTTTTCGACGATACGTTCTCGCTTGAATCTGGAATCGAAAATAACCGATTGGCTGTCGGTGGGGATGAATACCGGCTTTTCATCGCGCGATGAAAGCGCCCTGCCCTGTGCGTGGGAAAACATGATACGTATCTCGCCTTTCGGTTCAAATGATCTGGGCAATCCGGAGGTAGATCCTTTCTTACAGAAGTATCCTACCAGCGACCCCGAAGCGATCAATCCTTTTTTCGATGACTCGTTCCGTGACCGGAAGAAGATGTATACCACGCTGAACTCGAATATCTACGCGCGGCTGACCTTACCTTACGGTTTTGAGTATCAAGTGAATTATATTCCGCGTTACCAATTGTATGAACGCTACAATCACGATTCATCCAAGCATTTTGAATGGAAAGCTCGTGGCGGCGAGGCAACGCGCGAAACGGAAAAGATTTTTTCGTGGCAGGTCGATAATGTTCTTCGCTGGAAGCAGGAATTCAACCGGATTCATAATGTGGAGGTGACGTTGCTGGCCAATGCTGAGAAATATCAATCGTGGCAACAAAGGATGACGACCACACAATTCTCACCGAGTGATATATTGGGCTATCACCGGATGCAGGCGGGGACGATTCCATTGAATGAGAGCGACGACCAGTCCCAGACGGGTGACGCCTTGATGGGGCGCCTGTTCTATTCGCTGATGAACAAGTACATGATTACGGCATCGATACGTCGCGACGGCTTTTCTGCTTTCGGGCAGCGGCATCCGCGGGCGACGTTCCCCGCCGTTGCGCTGGGGTGGGTCTTCACCTCCGAAAAGTTCGCACAGCCGCTGACGGATGTCTTGTCATACGGCAAGTTACGTTTCTCGTGGGGACAGAACGGGAACCGCTCCATCGGTCGCTACGATGCGTTGTCGGATATGATTTCGGGCACGTATCCCTATATCGACCAGAACGGGAACATCTATATCTCTTCCCAACTTTACGTCAACCGGATGTCGAATATGGCTCTGAAGTGGGAAAGCACGGCTTCATATAATGTGGGGTTGGATTTCTCGCTGCTGAATGACAAACTGAGCGGTACAATCGAGGGCTATCTGTCGCGCACGAACGATTTGCTCGTTGACCGTGCCCTGCCGGAAATCACAGGATTCAGCAGCGTAACGGCCAACCTGGGACAGATCGCCAACAGGGGGCTTGAGATCACGCTGAACGCGAATATCATTGATACGGAACGATTTGGCTGGAATTCTTCCGTGAACTTCTCCCTGAACCGCCGCAAGATTGTACACCTGTACGGCGACATGGTCGATGTGAAAGACAGCAATGGAAATGTGATCGGACAGAAAGAGGCCGACGATGTTAAAAACAGATGGTTTATCGGTCAGGATCCGGACAGGATATGGGATTACAAACGCCTTGGCGTATGGCAGGTGGCGGAAACCGAAGAGGCGGCGAAATACGGCTTGCAGCCCGGCGACTTCAAATATTGGGACAGGGATGAAGACGGGGTATTGACCGACGACGACAAAGTATTCCAGGGCTATACGACGCCGCGCTTCCGCTGGACATGGCGCAACGAGTTGAACTTCCTCCGCGACTTTTCGTTCTCCTTTATGATGTATTCCTACTGGGGGCACTATGACGTCTACAATTATGCTGCCAACACGCAGGGATTCCCCGACCGCAATTCCGACTATGTGCGCCCCCGCTGGACGCCGGAAAATCCGATCAACGATTACGCACGCATCGGATCGAAAAACCTCGGTAACTATTACATGGAACGCTCCTTTATACGGCTGGACAATGTGACCCTGTCGTACAATGTACCGAAAACGCTCCTGCGGAAATGGATCAGCAATTTCCGTATCTCGGCAAGTGTACGCAATGTAGCCGTCTTCTCTCCTCACTGGGACTTCTGGGATCCCGAACGGGGATGGAGTTACAACTATAATGTGGATGCAACGACAAGTACGCCCACACCGAGAACATTCAACCTGACCCTGAATTTTACTTTATAATTCTAAAACAGCATATCATAATGAAAAGAATACATATAAAACACAGTATATTACCGGCGATTGCCATTCTGCTCTGCTCATGCAGCGATAGCTGGCTGAAGCCTGAACCGCTTTCGTTCTATACGCCGGAAAATTCGTATGTGGATGCCGCCGGATTCTATTCGGCGCTAACGACTTGCGAACGTAACATGATGGACGAATTTTTTTGGGAAGCATCTCCGCAACTTACCGAGATGATTCTGTCGGATATCTGCGTGGAGGGCACCACCGATAAAGCCGGGCCGCAGATGGACATTGATAACACCCTGTTGCCCGATTTGGACTTGAATAATAACGAGCGCACCAAGACCGGATGGTACTGGAATGAAGGTTATAAGGGCGTCAAATACGCCAATGTCGTGATTGCCCGTATCGACAATGCAACGTTTGCAAGCGAAGCCGAACGCAATGCCGTATTGGGAGTTGCTTATTTTCAAAAGGCCTATCGCTATTTCAAACTCACCCACCAGTATGGCGACGTGCCCTATCTGGACTGGGAAATCAACGAACCCAAGTACGATTTCTACACCTACGACCGCTGGAGCATCCTCGAAAAGCTGGTTCCCGAACTGGAGTTTGCCTGGCAATGGGTGCCGGAAACGGTGGATCGCGGACGTACCTCGAAAGCGGCCTGCGGTGTATTACTGATGAAAGTCTGCATGGCGGTGGGAAAATTCGACCGCGCCATTGAGGTAGGAAAAGAGATCACGGCCAGATATCCGTTGATGACCGAACGCTTTACGCCCAACCGCACCAAACCCCGTACCAACCTGATGCACGACCTCCACAGCGTGGAAGCCAAACTCGACATGGGCAATACCGAGGGGTTGATGTACCTCGTTTCCTACCCCGGAATAGACGGCTCTACCCGTATCCAGCTCATGCGCAACTGTGTACCTTTCTGGAGCAGCGGCAATATGCGTACCCCGGACGGACAGCCAGGTACCAGCATATCGCCGGATCCCAGCGAAACCGATCCGGAAATGGATTTGAACAAAAGTTATGGCCGGGGCATCGCACGCGCCCGTAATACCAATTATTTCCAGTACGATATCTGGAGACCCGACAAGGAGGCTAATGATTTGCGTGGCGTATATAACCGCGACAGTTGGCGTGCTGTGAGCGATTTGCGCTACAACAATCCGGCGCTCAAATCCAGTGGTAACGAATGGTACGGAAAAAACATCATCATACCCGCTTCTATGTCGGTTGAAGACACCATCCGCTGCTGGTTTCAATGGCCTCATTACAAAACTTTTGTCCCTGATCCGTTACAATCACAATGGATGGGTGGCGAAACGCCATGGTACGTCTACCGTTCGGCCGAAGTATGGCTGATGTTGGCCGAGTGTTACTATTGGAAAGACCAGCCGCAACAGGCTGCCGAGGCGTTAAACACCGTACGCCGGCGCGCCGGAGCCGAACCGCTGACGGCATCGGACATCACCATCGGGGAAATACTGGACGAGCGCGCCCGCGAACTGTATTACGAAGAGAACCGGCATATCGAACTGGTGCGCATCTCGTATACCTTTGCCAGAACAGGCAAGGCGTGTGAAGTGTTTGGCGGACGCGTATACCGGCTGGACAACTTCTCCGGGCCGGGAGGAACAGGCTCTAACGTGAAACAGGAGGGCTTTAATTTCTGGTACGACTGGGTGGTGGCAAAAAATAATTTCTATAACAAGGGCGTGAAACACCGGTGGGCCGAATATAAAATCAGCGTGCATCATGTCCTGTGGCCTGTACCCGCCAGCGCAATTAACACCAATATGAAAGGGGTGATCAATCAGAATATCGGCTATCCGGGTGCAGAAAATAACCTGCCGGCATTAATCGTTCCCACCGAGGGTACGGTACTTGGTCCCAACTAATCAATAATTAAAGACGAAGCAGTGAAGCAATTCAGAGATGTGTGTATGTGTGCACCTCTGGATTGCTTCAGAATAAAATCCGCCACAAAGATACAAACATTAAAGAGAGCGTTTTATCAGGAAATCTTTTAAATGTATCTGTTCGATGCCGCTGTAGTGGGAGCCGGAATTGTATTCGTCCATTGTTACGACGTATTTGGGGTGGTTGTCATTGATTTTTAGCAGATTGCCAAATTCCCGCTGAATCGTATTTTCGTCAAACAGCATATAGCATACCTGTATATAGACTGTTCTGCCCTCTTTTTCCGCTACAAAATCGACCTCTAACGATGTCGAGGGTAACAGTCCTGCATACACTTTATAGCCTAACTGTATCAGGTGGAGGAAGACAGCGTTTTCCATTATTTTGTGTATGTCCTTTCTGGCGTCGAAGCCCCGGATACAATTACGCAATCCTAAATCTTCAAAGTAGTACTTTTCACCCATCTCGAATATCCTCAATCTGGCAATGTCGTACCGCTGTACTTTATGGACGAAGTAGGCATTGGATAAGGGTCTCAGGTAGTTCAACACCGTTTGCGGGGAAACGGATGCATACTGCGATTTCAGGTATTTGGCGATGTTGTTGGCCGAAAACAGGTTTCCCACATTATCGGCCAGAAACTCCACTAAATTTTCAAGAAACGTCACGTTGCGAATATTTTCGCGCGTCACGACATCTTTCAGCAGAATCGTAGCGTAAACATTGCGCAGGTATTCATATACCGAAAATTCTTCCAGGCCGATGACATGCATATAGGGCATTCCGCCTAAAGAGAGGTATTTATGCAAGGTTTGTACTGTGTTTTCCAATGAGAAAAACGCCGTAAACTCGTCGTATCCCAATGAATGTATTTTAAACTCAACGTATCGTCCGGCTAAAAAGGTGGCCAACTCCCCGGATAGCATATTGGCATTGCTTCCACTGCAAAAGATGTCGCAGCAATTTTCCGCCAGGAGGCTTCTGAGGGTTTTTTCAAAATCTCTAATTTCCTGTATCTCATCAACAAATAGGTAGTTCTTCACATCAGGCTTTAGTGAACTTCTCACATATTGATAAAACGCCTCATCATCTGTAATATGCTGATGGGGTTTTAATTCCTTGCTGATATAGATAATATTTGCCTGTGGGAGCGTCTCTTTTATCTCTTTTATCAACTGGTAAAGGATATAACTCTTCCCTACACGCCGCTGACCTGTAATGACTTTGATGATTTCTTTGTCAATAAAGGGCTTGATTCGCTCTGTATAAACCGGACGCGGAATAAATGGCCTTGCCTTTAATAATTTGTCAATCATAATGGATGTATTTCTGCAAAGATATGATTTTATCCATCGTAATGGATGAAAATTGGAGTAAAAATAGGCTTCCCGCTTGCGAGGGTGATTTAAAAATACACTATTTCTATTGCCGGATGAAAATAATAAGTATATTTGTTTCGTTTAATTATCAATCTATCTAACCATCAGTAAAATGAAACGTCGTGATTTCTTAAAGACCAGTGTAGCGGCAAGCGTAGGGCTTACTTTGAATTTTGAAGAAT
>JAISQD010000055.1 GCA_031274415.1 Tannerellaceae bacterium
GGTAGTGAAGCTTCATAAACCAGGCGATTCCACCAGGTATTGGTCACTTTTATTTCTAAAATATTCCCATCGGGTTTACAAAACGAAGTAATATCAAGCATCCATGGTGCACACCATACAGTGCCCAGGTCATGACCGTTTAACTTTATCGAAGCGATCTCATGTACTTTTCCCAGATCGAGGAATAGCCTGCCTTTGTCCACTCCTTGAAGATCAAATTCTTTACGGTATTTCACTGTACCCGCGTAGTATTTGATTTCAGGCACATCACTTTGGGTTAGATCCTGTAACTGTTGATAGATAACAGGCTCTACCGGTCCTCTCCATTTCGGGTCGAAGTAAAGCTCCCAAGGGCCATTCAGTGTTTTAGCTATAACCGTATGCAAGTAGTTTGCTCCATCCTGCCGGGTCAATGTGGTAGGTTCACGGAAAACAACAAAGATCCCCTGGTGTGGTACGAGTTTTATTGGAACAGTTGTTGTTGACCCATCCATAGAAAATGCGTTGGCCGGGGTTACGGAACCATTGACAGGATTCCAAAATTCGGGCAATTTACCGCTTACACGGAACCGGGCGTCAATTGTTTCGGTAGTATTGCGGCGATTGATAAGAAAATAGATTTCAGACTGCCCGTCCTGACGATGAATAAAGTCAATTTTAACAGGCATGATACCGTAATCAGAAATTTGTTTTTCACTCAGGTATGCGAAATCTCTTTCTACGGAGAGATTTTTCAAGACTTCGGCAACGCCTTTACCACAGATTATGCGCCCTTTTCCTACTTTCCGATCTACTACACCGTCACTTTTTCCCCACAGTTCTTCGGTGATTTCACGAAGCGCTTGTTCGCTTTTCGGGTAACCTTTAAGCCCTGGAGTTCCGGTGAAGCGAGGCCCTATGACAGTTGCCCCTTGTTTGACCAATTCAAGGATTCTACGTGCTACTTCAATGGGTACAATCCCGGATTCGGGAAGAACAAGTACGCGGTAGCTCATCCCATCAGGAAGGACAATCCGTCCGTTTTCGACAGATAATCGCTCCAAAATGATTTCCGTGTTACACGCGTCATAATCGTAACCAAATCCCCGGTCCGGATCGATGTATTTTGGGGGGATAAAACAAGGGATAAGGTCGCCCTGATAATAAAGGACGTCCGCGACAAAGCGACCTCTGCGGAGCATATACTGGCAACGGGCAAGATAGTCAGTAAATGATTTGGCTTGGTTCCACCAGGTTATCCGATTATTGAAGTGGACTCCTGCATAAAAAACAACACCGGGATATCCATTTTCGATGCCTGAGGTGGCTGATCCGTGAAAGGTTATGTCATTGACTCCTTCACAGAAAGCCACATTGGCACTTGGTAACAGGGTAGCGGGAGTAGATTGCCAATGGGTAAAACTGGTGAATGCTTCGGTAGCGGTACGATTTTTTCCGTAAAGATGTGAAGCGCTGGCTGCTTGTTTCAGATTCACGTTCTGTCGTCCTTCAAACCATTCTTCCGTGAGGCCGTTACGATGATGGTCTTCCTGTATCCACTGGTTTTCGCTCCAATGGCTGGTGTACCAGAATTCTCCGACAGGTATATCTAATCGTCCCAGGTTCTTCAGACCATCGTTCATCATTAGCCGCGGATGATGCTGTCCTCCGCCTTCAGCACGAACCATCACGCCTTTTTCATGGGCACGTGTTGCCCAAGTAGCATAGTGCCCATCGGCAACGCAATCGGCAACCGTCCGGCGTACATCATTCAGGAAGCGGTCGGTGATTTCGATGTTCTCAACGATTTCGCCTGCCATTGCCGCTAAATAGGGTTTGGGATCATAGCCTCTACGCTTTATGAATTCTTCGCGCATATTCTTTGTCCAGGAATAAATCCCATTTATCTCTACATTGTCTTCGTGCAGGTATTTAAAGGTTGAGCCCGCATCTTTCCCTGCTTCCCGGATAAGGACACCGCTGCTGTTGTCGAAGTCGAAATTCGCAGCTTCTTTTGACAGATAATCAGGAAGCATACCACCGCCAACATTGATTTTGAGGAAGGCGCTTCCTACCCTTATTACTTTCCATTTGCCGGCCGGTACTTTCCAGTTGAGTGTTCCGTCTGCGGAGATTTTATCTGTCAGGTCAACAGCCTCTTTTTGCCGTAGCGGTACATCCCCTGGAGTTGCATACAGAGGTTCCAAAGGAAAAACCTGTTCCTCCCGTAGCCGGGATGTTCCGATCGGCGTACGGGGATTCATCAGTCCACGTTTGGCATTAAAAAGAGCGTTCCGGTGGACTTCGCCTTCGGTACCGAGTGAAACCATACGAACGGCTTCAGTACCGCCTTTTTTCAATACCAGCCGAAAAAAGCGTGCTGTACGTTCGGGAACGGACTGATATGTATTGGTATAGATATTAGAATGAAGGGTGTCTACAGGTTGAAAGGTAATTCCATCATCCGAACTTTCGAGGATAGTGGCGCCTTCCCGTTCAAAATATACAAAATTGACCTTTTCTGGGGTTTTGTAATCAAAAAGGATCCATGCCTCCTGCTGATCATCTGCCGGTTGCCAGGCTGTGTTGTAGTCACCGTCGAGCATTTTGCCGATATCAGCAGCATTGCTGCTTACGGAGATAACAGGTTGTGGCGAAACGGATTCGCGAACAGGATAAGCATAAACAGCTTCATCCTGGTAGAATTCGGTGACCCCGGGGGGATTATTCAGTTTGCCTGAAAATTGAGAGGGCCCTTCAAGGATAGTTTCGCTGCTGGCAACACGTTGAGCCGCATTTACGGGCTGAATCCAGGGTCCACCGGAAGGCCATCCGCTGCATACATTTGCACCGCATTCAAGGTTGAGCCGGGCACATTCTTTTACTGTATGGCGATATAATTCGAGCCAGGTTTCACTTAAGAAAGGAACTCCGGGCATACCTCCGTGGTAAAATACAATGACACCGCCAACACCTTTATCATTCAGTTCTTCAAGATGCTCTGTTATAGCTTCTTTATGAACGTTGTCATACCACCACATAAACACAAAAGGACGGGTCTCGCGGGGAGGATTCAAAAAAGATTCCTTCTCAATATCGAATTTGTTTATTGCTTGAATAGTGTTTGATCTTAGGCATATAAAGGATATGATACCAATGATTGCAACTATATATTTTTCATTTTTCATTTTCATCTTGATTAAGTTTAATTGTGTCATAGGAAATGACCCTTTAGTCTCGGTTGATTATTCCGAAACCAAAGGGTCGTTTCAATTAGTTTATTTCATATCCCGGGTTCTGCTCCAGACTCTTGTTACTTTTTTGAATCTCCGAAAACTCAATCGGTAACCGGTAAAAAGCCTCTTTCCATTCATTTTTTCGTGATTCCTGAGTCAGTCTATACCGGTTATACGTGAATGTGCCGTCATTATTCTTTATGATTTCATGTCCCATAATATGCGTAGTTTCCGTCTTTTCTGCTATCTTCCAACGACGTACGTCAAAATAACGATGCCCTTCGAATGCCAGCTCAATATACCGTTCGTGATATATCTTTTCGAGCAATGCTTCTCCGGTAGCTGTTACCGGAGGCATTTTTACACCTTCCCGATCTCTTATTTTATTGATGTATTCCCGTGCAAGGTCTTCATTCCCTAAATGATATTGTGCTTCTGCATAATTAAGATATATCTCGGACAGGCGGAATAACAGAAAGGGAGCGGTATAATGCCTTGTTTGGGAGATACCCTGATCCTCTTCAATAAACTTTCGTATATAATAGCCTGTCAGGGTCGCATCCTGGTTACTTACATCATATCCACCGGTAAACGTTTCAATTTTACGGTTTCCGAAATCGGAACCATTATAATGGATGGATGCATAAAAGCGAGGATCCCTGTTTGCATACGGATCAGCCGGGTCGTACATCGAATTCGGATTAACGGATCCTAATTCGCTGTTTGTAACCGGAATTTCACCGTCTACGGTTTCATAAGCATCTACAATATTAACGGATGGAGTAATCCAGGCAACTCCGTTATCACCAGCTGTTCCAAGTTGAAATGTTAACTGGCTGTAGTAAGTCTCATTGAATTCTTTACAGAAAATAGATTCACTGCAATCTATATCGATAAACATTTTCCGATAATCGGTGGCCAATGTATACCCTTTGTCAAAAAGAGCTTCGGCTGCATCTGCCGCCCGTTGCCATCTCTGTTTGTCATTACTTGGGTTATTCAATAGACTCGCATCATATAATAATACACGGGATTTAAGCGCACGGGCGGCATTTCCGCCGGCCCTGTTTCGCACTGCCGGTTTATCCGGAAGGAATGCTATCACATCATCCAGGTCTTTTATAATATAGTCTACACATTCATCCCATGTGTTTCTTTTTACCTGTGACCAGTCACTGCTGATGTCATACACTTCTTCGATTATCGGAACACCACCGTATGCCCAGATCAGTTTGGCATACAGATAAGCCCGTATAAATTTGATTTCAGCGGTTAATTCGGCTTTCACTGTTTCATCCACTGGCGATTCTCCAATATTTTTAAAGAAAACATTGATGTTGTATATGCATTTATACGAACTATTCCATACATTTAAAATACTACTTATGCCACCGACATTGTCAGCCGTTAAAATATTTTCCCGGGTAATATTCGATCCGCCTCTATTGTATTTACTAAAGCCTTCATCTCCGAAAAACATTATTTCATAATAATTTGCTTGCGTACATATCCCGCTGTATTGTTCGTTTACATACATTTTCAGCAGGTTTTCGTCCTGCCATACTAACGGATCAGGATACCGGTCGGTAGGGGTAATGTCGAGCACATCGCTACACGACGGCAATAGCATGATCCATGTTACACTAATTAAATATATTATCTTTTTCATCATGTATCTATTTAAAATGAAACGTTTATACCCAAATTAATTAATCGCATAGGATTCAGATCCCATCCGCCATTCGCTACTTCGGGATCAATCCCGAATTTGCGCGCCTTATCGATAGAAAACAAGTTACTACCGCTTACATATACTCTGGCTCTTTCCAGGCCAATCCGGGAGACAAGTTTCCGGGGAATACGATACCCGATTTCAGCGGTTTTAAGTTTGAAAAAATCAGCGCTGATCTGGGTAAAGGTTGTACCGCCTATCCCGTATGCTGTACCTAACCGTGGTTTTGAGCCATTCGGATTATCGGGCGTCATGGTGTCTTCCGTCCACCACTGCAATATATTGGCGCCACCGGCCGAAGTAGACGGATTCACCCAGTCTTGACGCAGGTAAAAAACGACACCTGCCTGTCCCTGAAATCCCAATACCAGATCAAATTGTTTATAGCTAAGACTGACGTTTATCCCATACGTAATATCAGGAATATTGGTCTTATCCTGTCGGATTTGGTCCAGGGAATTAATTTCACCATCACCGTTAGCATCCCATATCTTGATATCTCCGGCCACCGTTCCAGCTCTTTTAGGAACATTCGGATCGGCAATATCGGCTTCGCTGTATATCCCGATCGCCTTGTACCTCAATACAGCGCCAATTGGTTTTCCCTCACTTTTCTGATAGGCCTCTGCCATCGGCGTTTCATCTATGAATATTATCTTATTCTTTGCATACGTCAGGTTTCCCGATACCGAATATGAAAAATCCTTGTTGGGATTATCCCTGAAACCAAGCATCATTTCGATTCCTTTATTTTCGGTTTTTCCAATGTTTTCGGCCGGTAATGTCAACCCTGTAAAACTGGGGACGGAAGCATTCCGCTGTGTCAGAATGTCGGATCGTTCTGTTTTGAACCAATCGAATTCAAACGTTAAACGGTTATTTAAGAATCCGGTTTCCAATCCGATATCAACCGTTTCGGCTTTTTCCCAGGTAATATACGGGTTCGGTGCATTCGCCTGCGTGATTCCCTGGTATTGCGTACCGTTAAAAACAGAACCGCTTGCCAGCGTATACATGGTCAGGTATTGAAAAGATTGTTGCAGATAATCATTTCCCATTTTCCCCCACGAACCACGTACTTTTAAATGACTCAGCCAGGTCATATTCTGCATGAAATTTTCCCTGGACATCGTCCAACCGCCTGATACTCCCGGGAAGAATCCGAAACGTTTTCCCGAAGGAAAATTATGGGATCCATCATACCTGAACTGAAATTGCAGCATATACTTATGATCGTAGTCATACAATAGCCTTCCGAAATAATTTTGCCGGGCAGTTTTACTTGATCCACTATTGTTGGTCTGCGTATTGGCATCTCCGGCATTCAGTTCTTGCAATGCACTTGTCGGAAAGTTAGTACGCCTACCGTCTAACTTGGTGTATTTTGATTCGTTTTGTTCAAAACCCACAAAAGCGTCCACCGTATGTACATCGGCAAATGTATTCAAATAGTTCATGCGCACATTGCTATTTATATATTCGGTCCGCTTTTCTTCAATAAATAATTCAGGAGCCGTGATATGACCCATTATTCGATCGTAGGTGTTAGCGTTTTCATCGTAATCATATATATAATATACGTCCGTAAATTGTTTATAATTCTGTCCGGAATAATCGTAGGCTATACTTCCTTTTACCGATAAACCCTGCACCTGGGGGATTGAAATATCGATAGTGGCTTGTCCGTTGAATATCCATGTGGTACTATTCGTGGTTCCTGCGGCTCCCGAAGAGAGTACTAACGGATTATAAGTCCCCCATCCACGGTTGGTTGGGTAATCCGTTCCCGGCCAGGTTGCATGAGCTACGGGGGCGCTCAAACCCACCCAGCTATACATACCGCTACCACTGGCCATACCGTTATAAGGTAAAACCCGGTCTGTCTTTTTGCCGAACATATCAAAAGTAATTTTTATATAGTCGTTTATTTTTGCATCCAGATTCGACCGTATATTATACATACGGTTGGTCATGGTGCCTTCCTTATAAGGAGAACCCTGATCCAGAAAACCGCCGGATACAATATAGGACAAATGATCAGTGCCACCGGAAAGTTGCAGGTTCACCTTGTCCTGGCTCGTCCATTCCTCCTGCACGGCCTTATACCAGTTCGTATTTGGGTAATGCAGCCAGTCTGAGCCATCTGCGAACTTCTGTATCTCATCGGCTGTCCACCGAGGAGAAATACCCCTGATTTCATTTGCCAGATTCTGTGCTGTTGCGTATGAAGCCGAATTGGCCATATTCACCACACGGGTAGGTTGCGTAAATGCATGATTATATGAGAGTGAAAGAGTAGGTTTACCTATTTTGCCACGTTTAGTAGTAATCAGGATAACCCCGTTGGCAGCACGTGAACCATATATCGCTGCCGAAGCATCTTTCAGTACGGTAATGGATTCGATATCTTCCGGATCAAAGCGGCTTAAGATACCCCCTTCTTCCTCACGGACAATGCCGTCAACTACATATAGCGGATCATTGGCAACCGTTGAACTCTGTCCACGTATACGGATGGTCGACCCGTCAGCTCCGGGTTCACCGTTGCGTGTATTAATAATAACACCGGAAAGACGTCCTGCCAATCCGGATGCCATATTCCCCGAAGGGCTTAGAGCGATGTCGTCTGCTTTCATTGTAGTAATGGCGCCGGTCACTACTTCTTTTCTCTGGGTTCCGTATCCTACAACAAC
>JAISQD010000124.1 GCA_031274415.1 Tannerellaceae bacterium
TCCATGCCGCGCAACAACCGTACGTTCTTCTATCCCTCGGCCAATATCGGCTGGATATTTACGGAGCTTGAGCCGCTTAAAAACGACATCCTCTCCTACGGTAAACTCCGCGTTTCTTACGCCGAAGTAGGGCAGGCAGGCGACTATTATTCCACCTATTTCACGACTCCCGCCTACGGAGGCGGTTTCTCGTCGGGCACGCCCATCCTTTATCCGATCGGCGGCATTGTGGCCTATACGCCCTATTACAGGGTATATGACCCGAACCTGAAACCACAGAACACGAAATCGTATGAAATAGGCGCTGACCTGACCTTCCTCAACGGACTGGTTTCGCTGAATTATACCTATTCGCGCCAGAATGTGAAAGACCAGATCTTCGATGTGCCCCTGGCCGGCTCTACAGGCTCGGAATACTTAGTGACCAACGGCGGCTCGGTGCATACCAATGCACACGAAGTCACGCTGGGCTTCTCGCCCGTCAAAACCCGGGACATCAAATGGGATTTCGGCTTTAACTTCACGAAGATAGACAACTACGTCGATGAATTGGCGCCGGGTGTGGAAAGTATCTTCCTTGGCGGCTTTGTCGAACCACAGGTGCGTGCCGGTATCGGATACAAATATCCGGTGTTGTACGGGATGAGCTATCTGCGCAACGAAGCAGGGCAAATCGTGGTCGATGCGAACGGGTTGCCGCAGGCCGGCCCCGAACAGGTGATCGGAACCGTATCGCCCGATTTCCGTCTGGGATTCAATACCACGCTCGAAATCTATAAGTTCCGCCTCTCGGCTCTATTGGACTGGAAACAGGGCGGGCAGATGTATGGCGCAACCATGGGCTTGCTCGACTACTACGGGGTCACTCAGAAATCGGCCGATGCCCGGAAAGAGAAGTTCCTTTTTGAAGAGGACGCCGTAAAGGTCACGGGGACAGATGCCAGCGGGAATCCGACATACGCACCCAACGATATCCTGATCGACGGGACGCAAACGGGGGCTGCCTATGCCTATTTCAGCCGCTTGAACGATATCTCCGAATCGATGATTTATGACAATTCCTTTGTGAAACTGCGCGAGATCGCACTGAGTTATCCCATTTGGAATAAAAAAGGACTGAAGGTGAGCCTCAATGTTTTCGCAAGAAACATCCTGCTGTGGAGCAACTTAAAGGGGATAGACCCGGAAGCCACGCAAGGGAACAACAATATGAGTGGCGCGTTTGAACGTTTCTCCTTACCGGGAAGTTCAAGTTATGGTTTTGGAGTTAATGTGAAATTTTAATTAGGAGAAAAGATGAAAAAGAATATATTAATAGTAGGCAATATCCTGGTTTTTGCTGTTTTATCCGTATTGATGCCGTCTTGTTCGGAAAATGCAATGGATGAAGTAAACAGGGATGTGGATCATACCAAAGATGTACCGGCCAAATTTATTCTGGCCGATGTAATGACGGCTACTGCTTTCTCGAATACCGGAGGCGATATGAACACCTATACCTCCGCTTATGTCGAACACGAAGTAGGCGTGCATAACCAGCTCTTCCGTGCCGAACACCGTGAGGGAGAGCCTACTTCGGCGACGACGTTCAACAATGTATGGGTGAACCTCTACTCTACGCTGAAAAACGCGCGGATCGCCATTACCAAATGCTCGGAAGGCGGAAGCCAGGAGGGCAACCTCGTCACGAAAGGCATCGCCGAAATACTGGCAGCCTATAACGGCGCCCTGCTCACCGATATGTTTGGCGATGTGCCTTTCAGCGAAGCGGCCGTCGTCAAGGAAGACGGCTCACCGGCTGTCATGACGCCGAAAATCGACACGCAGGAAGAGGTCTATAAAGGCATCCTCCAATACCTGGACGACGCCATCAGCGACTTGCAGGGAACGGATGCTGTCGGGGGAATAGGGAGTTACGACTTTATTTATCAGGGCAATGCCTCGAAGTGGATCAAGTTTGCTTACGGCCTGAAAGCCCGTTACACCATGCGGTTGCTGAAACGCGCCTCCAATGCGAATGCCGAACTGGAGAAAGTACTCGACTATGTCTCCCGTTCTTTTGCTTCGGCGGACGAACAGGCGGCTTTTGCCATCTACGACGCTTCGCAGTATAACCCGCTGTTCGACTTCCAGTGGAGCCGCGACGGGTTGGCTTCCAGCGAAAGCCTGGCCGAGAAGTTGATCGAGCGCAACGACCCGCGTATCCGCCGCGCCTTTGTCGATGCCGACTGGATGCAAATGACCGGAACGGACGATGAAGCCTGGTTCCCTGCTCCCAACGGAGAGAGCGAACAGGCGCAGTATTACTACAATACCTCGGCTTTCGTCTATTCACAGACGGCGCCTACTTTGCTGTTGAGCTACCATGAAATACTCTTCCTCCAAGCCGAAGCGCTTTGCCGCTTGAACAGGGCGTCGGAGGCCGAAGATGTATTGAAAGAGGCGGTGATAGCCGGTATTGCCAATACGGAAGTGAATGTGCAGGCCGCTATGACGGCGCCGACGCCGATGAATTATGGCGGTTTGGGTGAAACAACGGACGCCATCACCCCCGAAGAGGCCGCCGCCTATTTCGACGACGACGTAAAGCCGCTCTTTACTGCAAACCCGCTGAAAGAGACGTTGATCCAGAAATACCTCGCCTTTTTCGGCGCATCCGGCGAATCAACGGAATGTTATAGCGATATCCGCCGCCAGATAGGTCTTGGCGAGAACCATATCACATTAAAGAACCCGAACCGGTTCCCCCTCCGCTGCCCGTACGGAAACAGCGATACCACCACCAATCCGGCGGTAAAGGATGCTTACGGCAACGGCCAGTATGTCTACACCGAAGCCGTTTGGTGGGCAGGCGGCAGCCGGTAAAAACACCCGGGTGGAGATTAAACATATCCGACGTACAGGTCTATAATATCAATAGAATGTTAGACACACTTACCTGTACAATACAAAAGGAAGCACTCGTGAGGGCGCTTCCTTTTTTTTTGACACCCACCCAGCGCCAAGCCCCGCGAGGGGACGTGTAGGCATCTTATCGTTATCGCAAGCGGGATCGTTTTCAGCCCACCGGTGAAACCAGGAGGCGAGCCACTAAGGTGCTAAACTGAAGGAAAGGCCTATGAAAGGGTGTGTGATGAGGATGGTATTCCGGTCGGCGTCCTTTTGGAAAGCGGCTTTCCTGAAACCGCTTCCCGTCCGGATTTCCGTCAATTGGCCTGTTGTATGGTCTTGGCGGTAGTATCCTTTGGCGGGGGATTTTGTCAGGCGGTAGACCGTGTCCGCAGGCGAAGAGGGGGAGGCATAACGGATGGCGGGGTTCTCTCCTTTCAGGTTCAAGCCCAAAAGGATGGAGAAATCGTGGTGGAGAAGGTCGATCACCCGTCCCCTGTTCAATGCTTCCGGACAATGATGCACCTCGATAGCGCCGGGCGTTATCTCAATATCAAACAAACTAAGCCCGAAATGGGCGCTGAACAACAGGCGGTAGCGGTCTTCCCCTGTCTGTTTGACGAATAGAAGTCCGCTGAAATGATTCTTCCGCATATCAACCGTCATAGTCAACCGGCATACGCCCGCAGAGGCATTTAGCATAGGGGGCAACTGCTTTCTGTCCACCCACACCTTTTCTTCCCTGTGCAATCCCTTCAAAACGGAAGGGGCGCAGGATGTCGCCGTCAACAGCAGGCTGAGACTAAGGAATAGCAAATGTCTCATCATCGGAAGCGAGTGTATTGTTCTTCTTGTTCGTGAACCGGTATTCCGTATAATCCTTCGCTGTTTCGGAAAGGCGCAGCGTCTTGACCGACAGGTCTCTCTTATCCAGCGAAACGGTCATTTCATGGATATAGGCCTGTATGCTTTTCGAAAGAGGGCGTATGACGACGACGTAGAGGGAGGGCGTTTCGCTGTATTCCCATTGATACGCCCCGGAAAGCCTGTTCAGGTCTCCCGTCATACAAGCGGAAACCATCATTTTCATCTCTTGCATCATCCGGTTCGCATGCAAATCGACAACCGTACTTTTCCCTTCGGAGACGACCTTTAGCTTTCCTCCGTTGATCACGATCAGATACGGCACAGGCTCGGTATACTCCATCCGTATCCTGTCGCCTTGTACATAATAGAAACGGCCTTTGGAGAGGATCTTTTCTTGAAAGACATCCATGTATTTTTCCTGTACGAAGTCGCTCTCAATGGATGTCATGGAAGCGGCCTCTTTTTTTAGCCGCTCCTGAAAAGCGGCAAGCGGAGAAAGAGGGGACGCCTCCTGTTGGGCGTCAAGGCCTGTCGCGGTCAACAGGAATACAAGGAGCGGCAGAAAGACATGTTTTACCATCTTGTTATCATTCAAATAATGTATCTATTCCAATCACTTTATAGCCCTGTTCGTTCAGGTAATCCAGCAGGCGGACAAGCAATTCGGCGCTGTCCGGCATCCTGTCGTGTAATAAGATAACGTCTCCCGGCGATACCTGTTTTATTATCCGCCGGACTATCTTTTCCGGCGTTTCGCCCCGTGTATCCAACGAACGGATACTCCATCCGATAACGGTATAGCCCGACAGGCGGACAGCTTTTGCGATCACCGGATTGGTCACGCCAAAGGGGGGGCGGAACAACCGTATCTTTTCTCCCGTTATGCGTTCGAGACATGCTTCCGCCCGCTTCATGTCGGCCACCATCTTCTTCAGTCCGAAGAGGGGGAAGGCATTTGAGTGGGAATAGGAGTGGTTCCCGACCGTATGTCCTTCGGAGAATATGCGCCGGACAAGTCCGGGATGCTCTTCCGCCTTCCTTCCGATACAAAAGAAGGTGGCGCGAACCTGATACCGTTTCAGCACATCCAGCGTCAGGGGGGTGTACTGCGCATCGGGGCCGTCGTCAAAAGTGAGGGATACGACCTTTTCCTTCGTCGCCTTTTTGCATAACGCTTTCAGGTATACGCCCGAACGGATGCTGTAAGAGGCATGGAAGAGGTACGCACCCAATAAGATGGCCGGCAAGAGAATCACGATTTCTGTCATCATATTATACAGGCTTTAGAAGGATGAAAGAATGGGTGTCGAAGAAGGCATTATACACCAGAACGGGGCGGTTCCCTTCCGGAGAGCGCATCCTCAGGCAGGCATACCACAGGGCAAAAGAGACGGCTGTGGGATATTCGCCGCAAAACCGTTTATACTCCTCCGGATAGAGCGTATCGGGGTTCGTTACATCATTCGTGCGAAGGAACCGTTCCATTCGCTTCCTGATCTCCCCTTCGGTAAAGAGGCCGCTGAACATCTCCATATCCTGAAGGATGGCGAAACTCCCTTTTGCCTGTCGGCGGGATAAGAGGAAGAATGCCGATCCCTCGCCTGCCATCGCTTTTTTCCAGCAGTTGAGACGTTGCAGGATGGTGTACAGCGAAGGCGTCTGTTCGTCCACCGCGCCCACCAGCACATGGGCGGCATCCTCCTCCCCGATCAGCAGGAGGGCATCCAGCAGGGCGCTCTCAAAGGAAAAGGCACGGTGTACGTAGGTGGTGTTGTAACTGTGATTCCCAGTCAATAACGCAAGCTGTGCGCCTACCGTATTGAACGTGGACTGTATAAATGCCGTGGGAGTGAGTTGTTCTTCGTCCCTGTCGAGGAGGATGTCCATGAACTTCTCCGTATCCGCGAGGCATCCCATCCCCGTGGCGGTGAGAATAGCTTCCGGCTGTACCTCCGGCGCACCGGACAGGCACATCTGTCCGGCAGCTACCCCCATACGGACAATCCGGCTCATCCGGCGTCGCAGGGTTGCGTTTGGTATCAGCTGTTTGTAATCCGGCTCAACAGCCGTCAGGCGTTTACCGGGCATCCATTCCGCCACCCCGTCGCACGGGGGATGGATGGAAGCGATACTGTTTATGTATACAGGCTGTCGGGTCATGGCTGTTGCATTTATATTTTCTCTACCAACTTTTTCCTCACCACATCCCAAGCCACCCTATTGTCATACTCAACGCCTTGTTTCAAAACCAAACGAATATCTTCCATAAACTCTGTATCCGTCATTTTTTCATTTATATTGGCAAGAAACTGCTTTTGAGTAGGCGGTTTATCCACTGCATTTTTCATGTGAACGTTATAACAATGAATAACTTTTTCTGTATCAATATTTAGATGCGTCAATGCCCAATACAAATCGAACAAATCGCGACCTTTTTTGCGTTGATACAACGCTTTTAGCTTTGTTCCCAAAAGTTCCTCTATCTCGTATCCTGTAATATTGCATTGCCCTGAAAACCATGCGTTTTTTACGTCGTATGGTATTTCTTTCAATCCTAAAATATTCAAATGTTCGCGGGTATTTATCTCGATTTTCAAACGCATATTGGTTATCGGTTGCATTTCCGAATCAAAGCGATAAACGACCGTATTGTTATGAATATGTTGTTTTACAGTCCGTTTAGTTCCCAGAAAAGCCAATTTCTCGCGCATCCGTTTCAGGATAGGATTAATGGGTTCAGAATTGATTTGTACCAAGTCAATGTCCTCGCTGTAACGAATTTGCGGAGTTAGGTATAACTTGTGTAACGCCGTCCCGCCTCGAAATGCCAATGATTTTCTCAATAAATCATCCGAATACATTTCAACAATAGCTCGTGCTATGACCAAATCCTGTTCTACCTGCGCATCTATTGTCCAAGGCGCAAACGCTCTCCATTCTTCTATGTATCGTTGTGGTATCATAAGTCGCTTTCAATCTCCATGTTTTTAATGATTTTCCATTTGTCGTCCGTTTCTCCTCTTTTCTCTTTTTGAGGGGAAAGGGGAACAGGAAAACAGCTCCTTTCAGTCAGGACTTTGCATAACGCATCCGATAATTTTTCTGCCGAAACTACCGTATCCAGAATATATCCTAAACGCTGTATGGCTGCCGTATTGGGATATTGTTTGGCGGTTTTTAGTAGCGGTGCAGGTTTCATTTCTTCCGATAATTCCTGCAATACCGTAGTAATGCGATTTATCCCGAACTTGTGGATATAATCGAAAAAATTCAATGCGGTCAGTTCCGGCGAGGAAACATTGATATACCCGGCAAGCGTTTTTCGCTGAATTATGCCGTCTTGTATAAAATTCTGTTTGGAAAAGAAAAGGATTTTCAGCTTGTCAATGCTTCGAGGCGCCGGGCTTTGGGTGATTATCGTATAACCCATCGGTTGCTGGTGGGCAGCGCCATACAATGCCGCTGCCGACAGTAATCCCACATAATAAGGTTTGTCAAGCGATTTCATCAAATCATCAATAAACAAATAAGGAGGAAGCATCCCCTGTTTTGAATATTCCGGCGGGATAATCACATAAAATCCATGCCTAATCTGCGCTACTTCTTTTTTTTGTTTTAGACGGTATAAAAGTTGATTTAGCGCATTAGGAGACAAATTGAATTTATTTTTCAATTCTTCCGCCGTAAAAGCATAACGCCCCTGCGCCCTGACCTCAATCAAGTATTTATCCAAATAATTATATGTAGTTTGAGCCATATTTTGTTAGTATCAAATTGCATTCCATTATGCAATATGTAATATTTTGCAAAGATATACTTTTTCTTGATACATAGTATATATATATTTAGAAGTTAGTTTGCTTCAATTTTCGTAGATTTGCTGTGTGTCTGTTTTGCAGAAAAGGAGCGAGGTGTTGTTTCCTCCGAAACCAAACGAGTTGGACAATACGGTACGGATGGGTTCCCCCGCGGCGTACCGGGTAACGGGGATCAGTCCGGTGGCGGGTATCGGCGTCGTAAAGTTTTTGTTGGGGAACAGCAGTCCGCCGCTTACCGACAGTACGCTGAAGACGGCTTCCAGTCCGCCGGCCGCGCCCAGCGTGTGTCCGGTAAACGCTTTTGTCGAGCTGAAAGGCGGTACGGCATCTCCAAAGAGATGGCGGATCGCGGCGCTTTCGGATGCGTCGTTGTTGAGCGTTCCCGTGCCATGCGCATTGATGTAATCCACCTCATGCGGTGGCAAACCGGCTCTTCCCAAACAATCCTTCATTGCCCGGTAAGCGCCTGCGCCGTCGGGAGAAGAGGCGGTCTGGTGATAGGCGTCGTTGACATTGGCATACCCGCCCAGTTCGCAATAGGGAGGCTTCGTGAGGGAGGCTTCCGACTGCAGGACAAGGTATCCGGCTCCTTCTCCGAGATTCAATCCGGCGCGTGTATCGTCAAACGGGCGGCAAGGCGCTTTGTCCAAGATCATCAACGAAGCAAACCCATTTAACGTAAAGCGGCACAATGCATCCGTCCCGCCGGCTAATACCACGTCCAATATTCCCTGTTTGATGAGCCGGACGGCAAACAGAATCGCATTTGCGGCAGAAGAGCAGGCTGTGCTGACGGTCGTCCGGAAACCGGTCATCCCGAGATAAGAGGCTATGCGTTCCGTGCTGTCGCCGGCATCGTGCGAGACGACATGGCGCAGTCTTCCATGCGCCGGATGCTCACGGAAAAGCGGATAAAACTGTTCCGTAAGATCCATGCCTCCGGTAGAGGTGGACGAGACTAATCCGGTACGCAGTCTGCTCACAGGGTCGATAGCGGCATCGTCAAACGCCTCTTTTGCGGCCAGCATCCCCAGTAGAGCCGTGCGGGAAAAGGTGCGCGATGCGGATAAAGCCAACCGTTCGCGGAGGGCGGTATTCCCCTCTTTCACTTCAGATACGGGCAGGTCATGGCGGGTAGGGAAAAGCGTGACGCCGCCCAACCCGTCCTGTCCCGATTGAAAGGAGCGGAGATGTTCCTTCACCTCCATCCCGATACCGGAAACGCACCCTATGCCTGTCACGAAGACCCTCATCTCTTCCTGTTCGCTTCGATGTAACCGGCCAGCGTATTGATCGAATAAAAGATCGCCTTTCCTTCCGAAGGGTTTTCGATACGGATACCGTAATGGCGCTCCAATATCAGGATAATTTCCAGCGCGTCGATCGAATCCAGCCCTAATCCCTCATCGCCAAAAAGAGGGGCTTCGTCTGCTATGTCTTCCCGCGTGATATCTTCCAGGTTTAACGCCTCTATCAGCGCATCTTTCAATTCTTGCTTCAGTTGTTCCATATTCGGTTGTGTCTATTTATGTTATTCTTTCGATCCATTCCAATTGAGACCGGTAATGCCCATCCAGGTAGTCGCACCATCCCACGAGGCATGCTTGCAGCTTCTGCCGTTCCATGGCTAAGAGGGCGTACTTCCTGATAAAGGCCCGGTCATATGCCGGCGTGATAAAGAAGGTATTCTCCCCCCGTATGTTGTACCGGATGCAAAGCTCCCCCATGACCACATTGGGCAACGTGTAGACAAAGACAGCCGGGCTGGCCTCTTTATCGCCCAAGTCGTCTATGACCTGTTGGTGCCGGATGTCCGTATACAGTGAGGAGGAGGCGTTGGACAAGACGATCCCTGTCTCTTCCGGTTTATAGCGCGACGTCCAATCGACGTCCGAAAGCAGGCAGGCGGCCGTTATATACCCCAGCTTGCACAGGTCGTCCATCTTATAAAATCGCCTGTCGTCCAAAGACAGGTGGGCATAGGCGGCACGGATAAAAGAGGAGAACGCTTCGCCGGGGGCGGAGTGGAATACGACCGTTCCGTCCCTGACGACCGTTCCCTGCCCGATGGTGCAACGGCGGACCAGGCGGGTACGGACGGGCGGTCGCCTGACGGGTTGTTTCGCCTGCGCCTCCAATGCCAGTACGATGGCTGCATTGCATCCGCCAAAGCCCGAGGCGGTCTTCAGGCACCGGTGCAACGGCATGTGCCGGTGCCGGTCGCTGAGGTTTAACGGATACGTGGTGCCGGTCGCTTCAAATCCCAATGTGCCGAACAGTTCCCCGCTACGCAGCTCTTCCATACAGGCGATTGTTTCAATGATGCCGGAGGCGCCCAGCGTATGTCCCCAATAGGCCTTTAAGCTGTTAAGCGGATGAGCGTCCAATCCCGACAGGTGCATGGCTTTCGATTCCATCTCGTCGTTATAGACCGTCGCTGTTCCGTGCGCATTGACACATGAGATATCGCAGGGTTGGACGCCGGCCTCTTCCATCGCGTGCGAAACGGCGTTATACAACCCTTCTCCCGTGCGGGAAGGGGCGGAAATGTGATGGGCGTCGTTCGTCACCGCACCTCCTTCGATGACTATAGGCGACCGGTCGCGGACATCATGCCTGTCCGACGTGACAAGTACGGCTCCACAGGCTTCACCCAAAGAGAGGCCATCCCGTTTTTTATCATACGGCCTGCACCTTCCTGCACCGACGGATTTGAACGATTGGAAACCGGTCACGACAAAACGGGTAAGCAAATCGCCTCCGGCAACCAATACCCGCTTATACCTCCCTCCCATGATCAGGCGGTAAGCGGCAATCAATGCCGAAACGCCCGAAATACATGCCGTAGAGACAACGACCGGCTGATGCGACATGCCAAAATAGTCCGCAATCTTCTGTGCCATAGCAGACAAAAAGAGCGCTTCGCGGAAAGAATCTGTTGTGAGGCCATCAATATTCCCTTTTGTTGTAGACAGGATAAGCAAGCAGTCCGTACCGGACGGGTCAATGCCGCTCTGGCGGATCGCTCCGGTCAATGATGCTATAAATAACCGTTCCAGACGAGTGTAACCGGACAGGGCATCTGCCGGACTCTCCTTTTCCCATCCGCCGGATTCTATCCTTGCACCCATAAAGGGCGCCTCATACAGCGCAGGATCATCAAGAAGCCGGATGCCGGAACGGTACGCCCTGATATGGCGCATGTTCTCCGTTGTCGTCGCTCCGAGGGAACTGATGATCGTTCCGGCTGTGATGTATGTCTTTAACGAATGTTCCATCTCATGGCGTTTTCTTCAGAAAGATTTTCATTCTCCCCTCTGCAATGAGGTGATCTTTTACGTAGACTTTTGCCGAGATCAATGTTAAGTCAAAGATATCCTGTTCCACTTTCAGTATGGTATGCAGTTCCTCTCCCACAGCCGGTAAGGAATAATACTCCATTTTATCTACCGATCCGATCAATCCGACCGGCACGGCTTCTCCTTTACTCCTGCAGACATATCCGATCCTTACTGCCGCCGATTGGGCGATGTGTTCCGTTATGCCGTATTCGGTAAACCGGCCGTTATGGTTGAACAGGTTCGTCTCGTCGACAGTCAACCCGGTATACGAAAACGGATCGTTCAATCCATAAAAACTGTCGACCATGACAACAGGCTCCCGTTGAGGGATAAGCGACAACAGCTCTTCCCCTTCTACCCATGGCGTATGGAAAGGATGTGTTTCCATGCTTATGTTCGTTTACACTGTATGATGCTATGCCCCAATCCCAATCCGTCGTGTACGGCCTCGACCGTCAATCCCGCCTGTTTGACCAAACGTTCCATATCGCCGGAATGGTACATTTTACTCTTCCCGTTTGCCATCGCCGTAAAGTAAAGGCTGATCTGTGTCAGGCAATAGGCGGCTGTTTCAAAACGCTGGCGGTCCCAGAAGGTTTCCATGATATAGAGACGCGTCTCACTGCCCATCGACCGGGCTGCGGCGGAAAGGATATGCAACGTTTCGTCTTCCGAGAAACAATCCAGGAACTGGCTCATCCAAACGACATCGAAAGGAGCGGGAAATGTCACGTGGTCGTTCAGCAGATCGGCAGGGTATTCATGGATACGGTCGTCGCCCTCTTTTCCCTTTGTGTGTTCGCGCATGATCTTTAGCTGTCCGGGCAGATCCATCACGGTTATCTCCACCTCCTTTGAGTGGGCGACACATTGCAAAGCCCATCGTCCCGTATTCCCCCCTACATCCAGCAGGGTACGTACCGGACGGGCAAAGACAATGTCCAGCGCCTGGCGGAAAGAGTTGTCCGAATAGAAATGATCAAAGCTGAACCAGCTTTTTTGTACATGTTCGGGCAAGGCGGATAATCCTTCATAGATGGTCGCCCAGTTTCCGAACGTGTCCAACCCTTCCGGTTTCCCGTTAAGCAACGCCTCTTCCAGCCGGAATAGCCCGATGTAATTGACATGATGGTTAAAGTCCATATTGACGCGCGCCATCCGGTCTGTCAGCAGAAACCAGCCGGCTTTGGCCAGGTAAAACCGGTCGTCTTTCAACAACACCGTTCCGGTAGTCAGGGAAGATTCCAGCAATACCTGCACGGCGTATCGCGGAAAACCGCTCTTTTCGCTGATCTCCTCCAGTGTCATCCCGTCTGTCGCTGCACGCAGCATCTCAAAAAGACCAAACTTGATCATCAACCTGGACACATGAAAAACAACCGGCCCGAAAGCGATCTCCTGCGCCAGCCGTTGCGCCTGTACTGCCGTAAAACGTTCTTTTGCGTATAGCTCTTTTTGTGGGAAGGATCGTTCCATATCGTGTTCGTACATATTATTTCCAGAAGTCATAGTAATTAAACCATTGTTCGGGATGTTGTTTAATGATTGATTCCAATGCTGCGACATACTGGTCGAGCAATGCGAGTTCCGGTTTTTTCCCCGCTTCTTTCCCGGCAGGTTCGGCCAGTACAAAGTGAAAGGAATAGCGCATCCCTTTTTCCCGCATGGCAAAATAAAACAGCACCGGAACGCCTAACCGCGAGGCGACCAGATAAGGCCCTGCGGGAAAACAGGCCTCCCGACCCATAAACATCGTGCGCAACTGCTGCGAGCCTTCCATAAACCGGTCTCCCTGGAAACAGACATACTCTTTGTTATTCAGTGCATGGTTGATGTTGAAGAGTGAGGTCAGGCTGTCGTCGTTGACGGGAATCACCTTGTATTCCGGTACGGCGGTGTGTTTCGACAACAGCTCTTTTATTTTCCGGTATTCGGCATCGAACATGACAATATGCATTTTCTTTCCATGTTCGTCGAGGAATGGCGCACCGGTTTCCCAATTACCCACATGCGCTCCGATCAGGACGACGCCCGTTGTGCCGTTCAGTATATCGAGAAAATCGGCATAATGTTCATCAAACGTAAACTGATACGATTTGATCCGTCCGCTCCTGATCGCCACTTTATCAATAAGCGTTTGTCCGAAACGGTAATAGTTGAGTAACAAAAAGCGCATGGAGCGAAACCGCCCGTAGCGGAGGATGTGTCGCGCATAACGCCATACCGCCCGCGTCGCCTTTGGCGCAAAAGGGATGAAATACACCACCACCAAAGCGAGGAACAGATAGGCCGCCCGTATGCCCAACCGCTTGATCAGGAAAATAAAGAAACGATACCCGAATGCACCCCCACGGGTCCGGCCTTCCCAACTACTTTTGTTCGTTTGACTCATTCACATGCGAATCGATAAAGTCGTAAAAGTCCTGAAACGTTTTAATGGTTGCGAAATCCTGCGCTTTCAATGTCAGCCCGAAATGTTGTTCGACCAGCACAACCATATCGACCAGATCCAGGCTGTCCAATTCCAACGTTTGCATTAAAGGCGCATCCGGCCGGATCCGTTCAATATCCGTTTCAAACTCTTCTGCAAGCTTTTGATTTATTTTCTCTATCAGTTCAGTGTTTGCCATATGTTTAATGATTCAATGGGTTTAAAGATGACATTTTCTAATTATCAGCGTAGAATTTGTGCCTCCGAATCCAAACGAATTGGAGAGGAAGGTATCAAATTCCTTTTGTACGGTTTGCACCGGTATATGAAGTAAAGCCGAACACTCGTCAGGTTCTTCAAAATTCAGGTGGGGAGCTATAAAGTCGTTTTGCATCATCAGCATCGAATAGACAATTTCACTGGCTCCCGCCATCCACATCTCATGCCCGGTCATCGACTTGGTCGATGTCACATAAGGCCGGGCATCCCCCAGAACGTGCAGGATGGCTTTCGCCTCGTTCAGATCTCCGATCTGTGTCGACGTCGCATGGGCGTTGATATACTGGATATCCTTTATCCCCAGCCCCGAATCCTTGATCGCCATTTCCAGCGAACGCCGCGGGCCGTCGACATTGGGCACGGAAAGGTGGTCGCCGTTCGACGAAAAGCCATAGCCGGCCACTTCGCCCAATATCTTCGCCCCTCTTCTTTTCGCTGATGCGTAACTTTCCAGGATCAATGTCGCGCCGCCGCCGCTGGGGACTAAGCCGTCGCGGTGTTTATCGAACGGACGCGAGGCCTTTGCCGGCTCGTCTTCGCGTATGGAGAAGGCCGACAACCCGTCGAAACTGCCCACCGAATACATGTTGACCTCCTGGGCGCCTCCGCAAACCAGACACTCCTGCATCCCCGACCGGATCAGGAAGTATCCCATGCCGATCGCATGCGAACCGCTGGCGCAAGCGCCGGAGACGGTAAAGCTGATCCCCTTCAGTTTAAAGATCACCGAAAGATTCATCGTGACCGTCGAGTTCATGCTCTGGAAGATCGACCCTGAACCGACCAATGCCGTATTGCGTTTCTCGCGGATAATATCCACAGCATGTATGACAGGCTCGGCGCTACTGTCATTCCCGTACAGGATACCGACTTCGTTCTCTTGTAAATACGCTTCATCAATACCGGCTTGCCGGAAAGCCTCTACGGTTGCCATGTAGGCGTATTGTCCCTGTTCGGACAGCCCCATGCGTTTCTTACGGTCGAGCAGCTCTTTGATGTCCGGTTTGTCAAGTATCCCCGTCAAAGCCGAGCGGTAACCGTATTCTTTCCTGACGGGATCGAGGCCAATGCCTGATACCCCGTGGTACAGCGACCGCCTGACCTCCTCCTGATTCTTCCCGATGCAGGAGTATATGCCCATTCCTGTGATGACCACTCTGTTCATACGCCCGTCAGGTATATAATCCGCCATTGATCGAGATCACTTCGCCCGTGATATAGGAAGCCGCCGGAGAGGCCAGAAAACCAACCAACGCCGCCACCTCTTCCGGTTCGCCGAACCGCCCTGCCGGGATCAGCTTCTTCAGCTCGTTTTCGTTCAACTGCTCCGTCATATCCGTGCGGATAAATCCGGGAGCAACGGCATTGACCGTTACCTGTTTCTTTGCCGTCTCCTGGGCAAGCGCCTTTGTCGCGGCAATGAGTCCACCTTTGGCGGCGGAATAATTCGTCTGTCCGGGCAGCCCTTTTATCCCCGACAGGGATACGATATTGATAATACGGCCAAACCGTTTGACCAGCATATTTTTCAACAGGGGTTGCGTGACATGGAAAAATCCGTTCAGGCCGGTATTCAGCACGCCTGTCCACTCTTCATCCGTCATCCATAACAACAAATTGTCTTTCCGGATACCGGCATTATTGACCACGACCTCGATATACTGATCCGGATGTGATTGCATCCAACCGGACAATACGGCCGATACCTGCGCTTGATCCGTCACATCACATTTCATCAGTTCGCCATCAGACCCTTTCTCACGCACGGCCTGTAACGTCACCAACGCTTCCGCATCATTATGCCGGTAGTTGATCAGCACATGATATCCCATGCCGGCCAGTTGTATGCAGATGGCGCGTCCAATGCCTCTACTTCCGCCTGTTACCAATGCATACTTCATGATAAAACGTCCATCTGTTTTTCTTTTAAATAACTCATCATCGCTTCTATTTCCTTATATTTTGGAGTATCTTCCACAAAGATAGGAAAGAATAACCGTATTTCATCATATATCCGCCGCGTATGGGGAGACAATCGGCTTTCCATCCTCAAACAATCTACGGCCTGTACTATCGCCATAAAATGGATCGCCATGACCTGGTAGGCATTCTCAATGACGGTCTTCGTGATCAGCGCCGAGTTGGTGCCCATGCTGACAATGTCTTGATTGTCATTGTTGTTCGGGATGCTATGGACATACATGGGATTGGATAACACCTGGCATTCCGCCGTCGTGGAAGTTGCGGTAAACTGTGCCGCCTGCAATCCGTAATTCAACCCCAACACGCCCATATTCAGGAAAGGAGGGAGAATCCCGTTGATACGGTCGTGGCACAGGTAATTCAATTGGCGTTCGGCAAGCATGGTCAGTTTAGTGACGGCAATCTTCAATTTATCCATTTCAAAAGAGACATAGTCGCCATGAAAATTCCCTCCATGATAGATATTCCCTGTCGCGGGATCTATCACCGGATTATCGCACACCGAATTGAGTTCGTCAAGAAGCACCTTTCCGGCATTTTCGAGTTCGTCCAATACCGGTCCCAATATTTGGGGAACGCAACGCAACGAGTAGTAGGGCTGTACCTTATGGTCGAAAACGGTCTTGTCGCATGGCCCGAACAATTCGTTTTCGCGTTTACGGACAGAGCTCCCGCCTTCTATCCAACGACGCATGGCGGCTGCAATCCGTTGCTGCCCGGTATGATGTTTCACGCCATTCAATACGGGCGACATGAAATCGTCGTACGAAGAGGCGATCTCGTTCATCATAACCGAAGCAATCACCGACCAGGCCATCAACCGCTTCGCATAAATCAGGTTAACCAAACCGATGCCGGTCATGACCGATGTGCCGTTTGTCACGGAAAGCCCTTCGCGGATACGCATGGTAAAAGGCGTTAAGCCATTCTCTGCTAAGACCTCTGCGGCAGGGCAAAGCGCTCCTTCGTAAAAGACATCCCCCTCGCCGATCAGCGCCAATGCCATATGGGCTAATTGAACCAGGTCGCCACTGGCGCCGACACTGCCATGTTCGGGGATATAAGGACAAATCCCGCGGTTAATACATGCCACCAACAGTTCCGCCAGGGAGGTATGCACCCCTGAATAGCCCTGCAAAAAAGTGATCAGTCGGGCGATCATGGCCGCTTTGACATAAAGGGGAGGCAACGGATTGCCCGCTCCGGTAGCATGGCTTCGGATGATGTTGTATTGCAACTGCCGTAAGGAATCCTCTTCGATACGGTATTGCGCCATAGGGCCAAAGCCGGTGTTGATCCCGTAGATCACCTTATTGGTCGAAAAGTCTTTCAGAAAGGCATAACAGTGTTCTACCTTTTCCAGTGCTTTGTCTGATAATTCCAACGTTTTCCCGTTGAACAGCAGATCTTCTATCCCTTCCAGTGTAAACGTCGTGTCCGGATGATATGTAATTGATGCTGACATGTTTTTCCTTTCGCGTGGCAAATTTAGCTTTTTTTGTTCATTATCCTGCCTATTTTCAGCAAGCTTTTTGTCGACAATATACTGCCCTACTTTCCAATAGGTATCTATCCTTCTGGATTGCTTCACTACGGTATCTTATTATTCCCGGACAGCTACTTTCTTGCCTCTTTGCCACAGTTGCCAGCTATTGATGATATTTTGCCAGAGAGTATATATAGTTGCCAATATATAACTAATAATCAGTGATTAATGTAGGTGTTTATTTAGTGTAGGTAACAAAATAGAAACAAAAAAAGCGGGGATTATTCGTCAAGTAACAACTCTACTTCAATCTTCAAAACGGGGAGATGATTGATGATGATGCCCCAGATAGCTTCGTCCGAAATAGAATCGTAGCCATGAATGACACGATTTCTCAAATCGACAATCTTACGGGAACTTGTTATGGTCATGGTTTCATCATACTTTAGTATCCTGCTCATGGCCTCACCTATGATTTCAATATTCCGCTCAACAGCTCTTTTCGTCTTTATATCAGTCTTATAGGCGGCAAATCGTTTGGGTGAATCGCCAAAGAAACTGTCAATCTCCTGTATGGCAGTAGAAATATCATAGAGCCATGTCCTGACCGTATCATCCATAGATAAGTTGTTTCGTAGGGGTTATATTTTTCCTGAAATAAGGATTTCGAATCGCTTTCTCCTCCAATAAGTCTATCCGGCGCTTTAGCATATCCTCGAGCGAAAACTTAAAGTCGAAGTAGTTATCCGCATAAACCTCTAAAGGAATATCTTCAAAATCAACGACCAAGTCCACATCACTATCTGCATTGAACCTGTCTGTCAACACCGAGCCGAAAGCATACAAACTCTTTACATGATACCTCCGGCAAAGTCTCTCTATCTCTGTCATATATGGATTTAACCGTTCCATCTTCAGTTATACTTTTATCGAAAGCAAATGTAGTAATTTTTTTTCACACAGTAGTTTGTATGTTGATTCTCGTAAACCTTGGAATCGGCTCTGGGTACGGGAAAAACATCAATTGACTGAAAAGCAGAAGATTGAAGTTTTTTCTTTAGGTGATTTTCCCCACGGATGAAAAATAGATGTTTCACGCTGTCCTATTCTTCTTGAAATTCTCTGCCTGTTCGAAAATTTCGACATAAACCTCGTCCCGTTCTACCGGCGGATAGCCAAATTCGTCCAACAATAAAATGAGACCGACTTTCAGCGACGATTTAATATCATCCCGCTTACTCCAATCCGGAAATTTCGTCTGTGAGTCAACTAATTCTTTGACAACTTTGGCAAGTTCTATCATTCTGTCGTCAGGATACTTGAAATCATATTTTATGCAGAGGTCTTTCAGAATGTCGTAAAAGGCTTTTTCTTCAAAGCCAATGCCTAATTCATCACCTGCCGAAAATTCTTTGCGGACTTCCCAGATTAAATTGGTGAGTTGTTCTGCCATTTCTTCGTAAACTTCGCTACGCAAAACGTCGCTTTCATCACGCTGATTATACCGTTCTACCAACGATTGCATCTTTTTTGAGAAGTCAACACCTTTTACTTTATTGACCTTTTTTATTTCTCCAATTACCTTCGCTAAAAGTTGCTGGAGCAATTTGATTTTTGTGTTCGGCAATTTGATTTTATTGATTTTTGCGATATAATCTTCATCGAAAATATCTTGTTCGCTTTCTTTTTCATCACCCATTTTGAAGATTTCTACAACGCCATCGCTTGCCAAAGCATCTTTAATCATCTCCTGGACACGGGCATTCATTTGTGCTGTGTCGGGCGCATCGCCTTTGGTCAGCTTGAAAACAATGGAACGAACGGCTAAATAGAAATGTGTATAATCCCGCTCTTGCGGGGTTAATTGCTCACTGCCGGCGCAAATATCGTAAGCGGCTTTTAAGCGTTTCACCAAACCCATAAAACGAGTTTCTGTCTCTTTGGTTTGTTGCACAAATTCGGCAGCCATGTTTAACGTATTTAATTGTTCCAATGCATTGCCTTCAAAATAATTGGAAGCATCGAATTGGTGGAAAATTCTTGCCAAGAGGTCTAAATGGTTTCGGACAACGACCAAAGATTGGGCGATGTCTTCGAAATTATCTTCATCGCCTTTATTGTATTTGGCTAAAGCTAAGTTCATTTGCCTTTTGATTCCGATATAGTCCACGACCAAGCCTTTGTCTTTGCCTTCAAATTTGCGGTTTACTCGCGAAATTGTCTGAATCAAATTGTGTTGTTGAATGGGTTTGTCAATGTAAATAGTGTCCAAAAACGGTACATCAAATCCGGTAAGCCACATATCAACCACAATGGCGATTTTGAAATTGGATTTTTCGTTTTTAAATTCCGCATCCAATGCTTTGCGGTATTCCTTTGTGCCTAACAGCTTGTACAGGGTTTCATCATCGTCTTTTCCACGTGTCATAATCATTTTGATTCTTTCCAGCGGTTTTATTTTTATTTTCTCTTCGTCGGATAGAATCTCGTTGTCAGCGGCAATTTTTATCTCATTCCATTCTGGTCTCAAGGCAATAACCTTTTTGTAAAATTCGTAGGCAATTTCACGACTGCTGCATACAAATAAGGCTTTCCCTTTTATTGTTGCTCCTTCGGAAATACGAGTTTCATAATGTTTCACAAAGTCTTCCGCTAAAGATTGTATGCGTTGAGGGTCACCCAATATAGCATTCATTTGAGCGGTTTCTTCTTT
>JAISQD010000169.1 GCA_031274415.1 Tannerellaceae bacterium
TCTTGCCGGACTTCTCTTCCCAGAATTTTTTTTTTCGGGAAATCGCTGTCACTTTTCTTGTAATCCATTGCTATTCAATAAATAAAGGGTGACAGCAGCAAAATAATCGCTGTCACCTAATTTTGTAAATCTTTGTGATTCAGTGAAAAAGTGGTGATAGCGATTTTTTCAATCGCTGTCACTTTTGGCCAATCGCTGTCACTTTTGAGAAAAACGTAAACATCCTGACTGAAAAAGGAAAGCCACTACCCAAAGGCCTATTTCTTACCCAAAAGTCCGGTTTTTCCCAAAAAGTGACAGCGATTTCCCAAAAGTGACAACGATTTTTCTAATCGCTGTCACCTCTTTTTCACTGAATCACAAGGATTTACAAAATTAGGTGACAGCGATTATTTTGCTACTATCACCCTTTATTTGTTGAATAGCAATGGATTACAAGAAAGGTGACAGCGATTTCCCCGAAAAAAACTCTGGGAGGAGAAATGAGCAGAATGTCTTTATCCTGATCTTGTTAGAAGATATATAGAATATGAATTAAGATACGTTTGCCTTTAATTTCAGGGTAAACCTGTTCGTGTTATCTGTATTATTGCTATATTTGTCGGTTTTCAATGATATACGATGAATAGTAGAAATAAACATATTCCTGTCCATGAAACAGGGCAAGAGGGAGAGGTTGAAGTAAGGATCAAAACATTAAGGGAAGAAATTGAACAGCATAATTATAACTATTATGTACTTTCAGCGCCAACTATCTCCGATCGTGCATTTGACGAACGGATGAAAGCATTACAGGATTTGGAAGACATGTATCCCGAATATGCCGATCCACACTCGCCCACTCAGCGTGTAGGAAGCGATCTCTCCAAAGAATTTGAACAGGTAGAACATGCCTATCCCATGCTTTCGCTGGGTAATACCTATTCGGAAGAAGAGGTTCGCGAGTTTTATAACCGTACGGTACGGTTGTTGAATGAGCCTTTTGAGATCGTCGCCGAACTGAAATACGATGGCGTTTCTATTTCCCTTATCTACGAAAATGGCGTTCTGGTACGCGCCGTTACACGGGGAGACGGTACACGCGGCGACGATGTCACGGCGAATATCCGGACGATCCGTTCTATTCCCCTTAAACTACGAGGAAATAACTATCCCGGAAAATTTGAGATCAGGGGTGAAGTCCTCCTGCCCTGGGCGGAGTTTGACAGGTTGAATAAAGAACGCGAAGAGCAGGAAGAACCGCTTTTTGCCAATCCCCGTAATGCCGCATCCGGCACGTTGAAACAGCAGAACCCGGCGATTGTGGCCTCTCGTAAATTAGACGGTTACTTTTATTATCTGCTGGGTGAAGCGTTACCGGAGCAGGGTCATTATGAGAACCTGCAGATTGCCCGTTCGTGGGGGTTTAAGATACCGGACGTCATCCGCAAGTGCCGGGATTTACAGGACGTATTTGATTATATCGCCTATTGGGACAGGGAGCGGAAAAGTTTGCCGGTCGCTACGGATGGCATCGTGCTTAAAGTCAATTCGCTTCAGCAGCAGCAGCAGCTGGGTTTTACGGCTAAAAGCCCGCGCTGGGCTATTTCGTACAAGTTTCAGGCGGAGCGGGCTGTTACCCGTTTGAACTCCGTCTCTTTTCAGGTGGGACGGACAGGCGCGGTCACTCCAGTGGCCAATTTGGAGCCTATCCTGTTGTCCGGTACGACTGTGAAGCGGGCTTCTTTGCACAATGCCGATATTATTGAAGAGCTTGGTTTACGTATCGGCGATGATGTCTATGTAGAAAAGGGAGGGGAGATTATCCCAAAGATCGTTGGCGTGGATGTAGATGCCCGCCCGATGATGATAGGGGATCAGGTACGGTTTGTCACACACTGCCCCGAATGTGGAGCACATCTTGTGCGCAGGGAAAAAGAGGCCGCCCATTATTGTCCGAACGAAACAGGTTGTCCTCCCCAGATAAAAGGAAAAATCGAACATTTCGTCACACGGAGGGCCATGGATATCGGTATAGGTCCCGAAACAGTAGAAGACCTGTATAATGCAGGGTACGTAAAAAATATCGCCGATCTGTATACCTTGCAAATCCCTGACCTGCTTCTTTTGGAACGATGGGCGGAGAAGAGCGCACAGAACCTGGCGGCCAGTCTTGAGAAATCAAAGAGCGTGCCGTTCGAACGGGTACTGTATGGTTTGGGCATCCGTTATGTAGGGGAAACGGTAGCTAAGCGTCTGGCTTTCGCCTTCCGGGATATTGACGGGTTAAAACAGGCGACGTTTGAGGCGTTGACCAGCGTGGATGAGATAGGCGGACGTATTGCGCAGAGCGTGTTGGCCTATTTTGCCGACGAGCGGAATCTCTTGATTATAGACCGTTTGAAAACATACGGCCTGCAAATGGCGACGGATGGGAAAATACCGGTAAGTTCCGGTAAACTGAAAGGTCTTTCAATTGTTATCAGCGGTACTTTTTCCAACCATTCACGCGACGAATATAAAGCCATGATAGAACAACATGAAGGAAAGAACAGCAGTTCCATATCAAAAAATACCGATTATATCCTGGCCGGCAAGAATATGGGACCGGCAAAACTGGAAAAGGCCGTTAAATGGGGAATAAGAATGATCGATGAGGAGGAGTTTTTAAACATGTTAGCCTTATGAAGTTATCTAATTTCTTTATAAAGAGAAAGATTCATACCATGATTTCCAAAAGATCCGACAGGAGATCACGTTTCTGTTCCTTTCATGACGTGCAGAGTATCTTGGTTGTCTTTAATGTGAAAGACAGGGAAGAGGTTATGCCCTGCCTGAAAATGCTGGAAGATTTGCACAAAACAGTGTATGCCTGCGTGTATATCCCGATAGGGAGGAAAGACGAAACGGATCCTTCATGGTTACAGGTCAGGGAAGAAGAGGATACCGATTCGAGAAAAATACCGACAGACGAAATATGTGAGAAATTTAACAGCCTGCCTGCCGATATCCTGATCGATCTTACCCGTTCGGATAATTACGTCATGCATTACTTAGTCTTGCAATATATCGGAACTTTTAAGGTTGGATGCAGATCTTCTATCAAGAATATATGTGACCTGACGGTTGTTATGTCGGATGACGACGGGATCAAGCAATTATTTGAACATATTTTATTTTATTTACGGACAATCCGCTCCAAATGATATTATTTCTTTATTTTTGCGATACTAAATAACAAAAACGGAACAGATTCCTTATGATAGATGTGAATTTAAAAGGGATGGGCGTAGCGTTAATTACTCCCTTTAAAGAAGATGAAAGCGTTGATTTTGAGACGTTGGGTAAATTGATTGACTTCCAATTACAAAACGATACCGACTATTTGGTCGTCTTAGGCACTACCGCAGAAACACCGACTTTGACAGATGAAGAAAAGGATGAAATCGTACGACTTACCGTTACAAAAGTACGCGGCCGTATTCCTATTGTATTGGGAGTGGGAGGAAACTGTACCCGTTCTGTTACCGAAAAACTGAAAAAGGGTGCTTTTGAAGGTATAGACGCCATCCTTTCGGCTGTCCCTTACTATAACAAACCATCCCAGGAAGGTATCTATCAGCATTATAAAGCAATCTCGGAGGCGACTACCCTTCCGATTGTATTGTATAACGTGCCCTCGCGGACAGGCGTGAATATGACTGCGGAAACAACCCTGCGTGTTGCCCGCGAATGCAAGAACGTGATCGCTGTGAAAGAAGCCTCGGGAAACTTTACGCAGATGGACGACATTATAAAAAACAAACCGGCTAATTTCAATGTGATTTCCGGAGACGACGGTATTGCTTTTCCACTGATCACGTTGGGTGCAATAGGCGTGATATCTGTTATAGGCAATGCATTCCCGCGTGAATTTAGCCGGATGATCCGCCTTTCCCTGTCCGGCGATTACGACAGTGCACGCACGATTCACCACAGTTTTACCGAACTGTTCGACCTGTTATTTGTTGATGGAAATCCGGCCGGAGTAAAGAGTATGTTAAATGCAATGGGGTATATAGAAAACAAACTCCGGTTACCCTTGGTTCCGACACGGATCACCACGTTCGAAAAGATACGCAACGTTTTACGTCAGTTGAGTATAAGCTGCTAACCTTTTAGATAAGGAAGGAGGATATACCGGAACTCATTCTCAAAATTAGGCGTAAAAACGCCACTCCCTAACGTTGTTTCAATCTCTTCAATGCTCCAGAACCGCCCGCCATCCAGCTCGTTTTTGTCGGGCGTGACAGGCTGCCTGTAAACGGTATAAAAGGTATAGACCAGCTCTTTTTCAATAATCGACTCATAGACATAGCGGAGGATAAACTTCGGTATGAATCCGGTGATCCCCAACTCTTCCTGCGCTTCCCTGCGCAGCGCGTTGTCCACAGACTCGTCCAGATTGATATGTCCTCCGACCGCCGTATCCCATTTACCCGGTTGTATATCTTTCTTCATCGACCGTTTTTGAAGGTATAGCTCTCCTGCATCATTGAATAGATGTAAATGTACGACGGGGTGCAATAGCTTACTTCCGCTATGGCACACCGTGCGTGTCGCTTTTCCGGTCGTTTCCCCGCTTTCATTCACCAAAGGAAACCATTCTTCTTGTTGCATGACAGGTACTTTTTGCTGTTGTGGGGTAGCAGGGTACATCATAAGAGTATGCCGCTTTTTATATGCTTGGCACCTTTGAGGAAGTCGACGGCATCCATCCGCTTTTTCCCGGCTAACTGGACAGACAGCAGGCGCAGGTAACCATCCCTGACCGCCACATCAATCGTCTGTTTGCCGTCGGAAACAATGACGCCAACCGGCCGGTCGTGAGTCTCTTGACGCATTTCCGCCTGAAAAATCTTCATTACCGTATTTTTACCATCAGGAAACACCAATTCCGTCCAGGCTGCAGGATAAGGCGAAAGGCCGCGAATGAAATCGTATACCTTCCTGGCCGGTTGATGCCAGTTGATCCGGCAGGTCTCTTTAAATATTTTGGGCGCGGCATGAAGCTCAGGGATCCGGGATAGCAGTTGTTGTTGCGAAACAAGGTCTACCTTTCCTGCCAGAATCAGTTCAACAGTCTCCAATACCAAACCGGCGCCTGCCATCATCAATGTGTCATGCAAACCGCCCGCATCGTCGGTTGGGGCAACAGGGATGCGCCTCTGCAGGATGATTTTCCCGCCGTCAATCTCGTGAGTGAGGAAAAAGGTTGTTACTCCCGTTTCCCTTTCACCGTTTATGAGCGCCCAGTTGATAGGAGCGGCTCCGCGGTACTGGGGAAGCAACGAGGCGTGCAGGTTGAATGTTCCCAGCGGCGGCATATTCCATACGATTTCCGGCAACATCCGGAAAGCGACAACAATCTGAAGATCTGCCTTCAACGTCTTTAATTCTGTGATGAATGCTTCGTCTTTCAGCTTTTCCGGCTGTAAAACCGGTATACCTTTTGATTCGGCATATAGTTTTACCGGACTGGGTTGAAATATGCTGCCATGTCTTCCTACCGGTTTATCGGGCATCGTGACGACTCCCACCACATTGTACCCGTTCTCAATCAAAACGCGCAGGCTTTCAACCGCAAAGACCGGCGTTCCCATATATACAATCCGTAACTCTTTTTTATCCATTGCCGTTTGATTTTGTTCTTAAAATGTATGTGTATTCAGGTTTTTATCCACTAAACATCCATCTATGGCTTTCATGTCGAAAGTGAGGTGACGTTTAGCTTTGAACTTCAGTATGAAAAGATCGGGACTTCCTGTGATGGCTTCTTTGTTTCCTATATTAACGAATGTGGGATACAACGCTTTTACGCCATTTGTGTGAAGCCTGTCGTTTGTCAGGTTAACCATTTCGTTGATATGCAAAGGAGATACGCCGGCAAATTCATAATCCAGCGGATCATACGGCAGAGCGAAACTCAGTGCATTTACCGAACGGAGATCAATGCCTTTCACACGGACTTCAATGATCTCGTCTTTGTTGTATTGCCGCTTTTCCGTACTTATCCCGATGCGTCCGTCTGCTTTTTCCGTTTCCCGCCGATCTGCGCCGCCATCGAGTTGTGTAGCGACAACAGAGATATCATATGCATCGATCAGGCCGTTTTTGTTGATGTCGCCGTTGCTTATGTATCCTTCAAAATCAGCATCTCCACTTCTTAAACCGGTGTAATTGGTGTAGGATACCAGGTCGTTTTCGTCGATCCGCCTGTCGTTATTGATATCTCCCGGCAGATAACTTTCCGTTCCCGCTACTTTGAAGACGTATAGTTCACGTCCCGAACCAAAGCCGCCAACTCCTTCTGTAACGGTTATTTTCAGGTAACGGGCTACCGGTTGGCCGGTAAAATGAAAGACTTTGACTTCATCATTCTTCGCCCATTCGAAACTGCCGGCTTCCGTCCAGTGTTCTTTGTCGTTGCCATAATAGACCGTCCCTTTCAGCAGCGTTCCGTTACCTCCTCCCATGCGCGGCAGATAGTGGAACCTGTCTAATTGGTTGATTGTCTTTAGATCCATTGTCAGATCGAAAGGTATAGCATGTACGCCCCATTTGGTATGCCACAATTCTCCTTCGTTAAAGTCGAACAGTTTCCTGATCCCTGATCCACCCTGGTTTGCAGCCGTCGTTTCTCCGGCAATACCGGGTATGGCAAATTCCAGCGGGTTAACGCCGGTTGTTGCGCTAAACCCGCTCCAGTCCGAATATCCATCCCTGTTGACTGCACGTATCTTGAACGAATAGTTTGTTTCCGGCTCCAGTTGGTCGAAGACTAATCCGGTATCCTTTATGGTTGTATAGCGCATGCCGTTGAAATCAATTTCGTAATAATCGGCACGGTCGACCCTGTTCCATGTCGGCTTCAGGGCATACGCTTCCGTATGTTCGCCTGTTACCTGTGCATCGGGTGAAACCGTTAATACCCCTGATGTCACCTTCAGTTTGCAGGGGGGATTGAAGACAAATCCTTTGATGTTCAGTGTCACCGGGTTGGCGGTAATATCCATGGAAGCCAGTTTAACCCGCAATTGTGGATTCTTGGTGATCACCTCTTTTTCAAACGCGCTGCCTTTTGTGGCAAATGTATTCAGGTTGGGCGTTGCATCATAAAAGTAGACATTTTCTTTTGTCAGGAAGTCATCCGGGGAATGTACTTCTGTCAGCCTGATCTTCTTTTTCCCTGTCCTGGCGGATACTTTGCCCGGCTTTTCCGTTACATTTATCCTGAATTCCGTCGCTTTTTCTTTGACAAACCCTTCAAAATCGCCTTTCGAAGGATCGATCATGACGGTCAGGTTGTTCTTCGGATCGACGTCGGAGGTAATCAGGGTGGTAACGCCTTTACCCGACCGGTATTCTTCCGATACCCCGTCGTCGTCATATTCGGTAAACGCGCTACGGCCATACGGATAGATTTCATATATCCGGATACCCTTATCCATTTCAGATACATTGTTGTGGGGATGTGCAAGAGGGATGATTGCCCCGCCTTTAACGAATACGGGTAATTTCCAGAGCGGGGCGGCATAGTCGTTGATGACACATTCGCCTGTGTATGTATCGCCGGTAAAATAATCAATCCACACCCCTTCCGGCAGATAAATGCCATGGCGTATATCGTTTCCTCTCCCATCCGGTTTGGTCTCGCGGTAGATGGGCGCAACAAGGAAACAGGGGCCATAGAGGAATTGGTATTGGGTTGCTGTCCCATGCGTATAGGCATTCGGATAGTGCAGGAACATGGCCCGGATCATAGGCATTCCATCGACAGCCTCTTTCGCAATACTGTAGGCATAGGGCATCAGTTCCGATTTCAGTTTCAGATACCAGCGGTTGATAGAGGTGGCAGGTTCTCCCAGTGCGTGGGGATATTTTTCATTCGCCCCCCATCCGTCCATGTTCAATTCCATCGGGGTAAATGTTTTCCATTGGAAATCCCGTGTGTTGACCACCATGTTTTTACCTCCGAAAATGCCGTCCATGTCGGATGTGATATTGGGTTGGCCGGATAGTCCGGAGCCAATGTATGTCGGAATATGGAAGCGTATATATTCCCATGCGCCGCCTGTCTGGTCTCCCGACCAGACGCCGGCATAACGCTGCGTCCCTGCCCAGCCGTCCAGCGATATGATAAACGGCCGGCTGTTGTTGCCATAATAGGTCATGATCTGTGCCACGTCGGCGATTCCGTTCAACCCGAACGAGTATCCGGCGCCTACCCATGCCACATCTGTCTTTAATACGCGAACGCCTGCATCCCTGACCTCTTTGATGATATCCCTCTGGAGCAGAGCGTCTGTTCCGGGCTTGGGATGCAGGTCGGATTGTGTCCATAATCCGGCTTCCACACCGTTTTCATGCGCATACTCCGTCAGGCTTTTCAGGTTTTGGATATTGCCGTCCAGCGTTCCGGTTTGTCCGTATCCGGCGCCATACCCGTCGTTCGGTAGAATCCAGCCTAACGGCATATCATGGTTTTTATACCGGTCTATCACGGCGCGGGCTGAGAATTGATAATTGCCCTTTTCGCCGTTTAATGATTCTTTTATTCCGCCGTTCTCTTTCTGGCTTTCCTTGTAACGTTTACCGTCTTCAAACGGGATACCGTTTTCATCTTCCGTCCAGTAGTCGCGGTTATAGGCATTCAGGTGGCCTTGATAAAACCCGAACTTGGGTAAGAGGACGGGATTCCCGGTCAGTTGGTAAAAAGCATTAAAAAGAGCGGTAGCCCCGTCGCCTGTCATACAAAAGAGGTCGAGATAATCCGTCTCATGGTATAGCCTGACAATCCCTTTTTCCTTCGCTCCGAAGTCGTATTTTCCTTTTTTGAATGTATGCCACATCAGGGCATAGCCGTTGGTCGACCAATAATATGGCGTGGGTGAGGCCACTCCTCCGTCTGTCCAGCTATTCTGATTCTCAATGGCGATCACTTTTCCTTTGTGCGAGAAACGTCCGTTTTGAACGCCGCCGCCATAAAAGTATTCCTGAGGATGTTCTTTCAGGGTAACTGTCACCTTTCCTTTTTCAAAAAGAACAGGCTCTGCTTCTTCCATGACAACCGTATTACTTTCCCTGTCGGTCACCGTAAACAGGGATGTGTGTTTATCCAGCCGGATAGCTATCTTTTTTGTAGCGATCAGAATGAAATCCTTCTCATCGTGCAGGCTCAGTTCCGAAACCGGCTTTCTGGGGTTATCAACCAATATTTTCGCTTCGGGTATGGCTTCCGGGTCTCTGATTATTCCTCCTGAATGATCCTGAAAGAGCCTGAAAACAGTCTCGCCATAGAAATCAAATGTCATCCGCTGATGAGCGGAGAGCGATACTTCAATCGTTGTCGGATTGATTTTTCTTGCCTGTATGGCGTATGTCGGGGAATAGAAAAACAGAAGTAAGATAAATACAAGTCCAACAGTTTTTCCTTGTTGTTTGATGTTTGCAATTGTTTTTTTCATGATTTTATTATACGATTTATAAATGAATATCTTTTCCTTCCGGTTAATCTTCCGAAAAATGATCAACCAATACTTCGCGATAGGAATTAAAGATTTTTGACTTGGACATAAAGCCCATATAATGTCCCGCTTCATCTACTACCGGCAAGTTCCACGCTTTTGTATCGTCAAATATCTGCATCACTTTATCCATTGGCGTGTTTATAACGATCTTGGCAGGGGCTGATACCATAAATTTTGATACATGGAAACGGTCGTACAATTCAGGGCGGAACATGATATTCCTGATATTATCCAACAATACGATACCTATTAAAACACTGTTTGCGTCGACTACCGGAAAAGCGTTACGCCCGCTTTTGGCAATCACCTTCACGACATCGCCCAATGTCATACCGGGCGAGACGGTTTGAAAATCTTTTTCAATGATACCGTTTACATTCAACAGCGTCAATACGGCTTTATCCTTATGATGCGTAAGCAATTCGCCTTTCTGAGCCAGACGCATCGAATAGATGCTGTGCGGTTCAAACATCAGGATCGTCAGGTATGCGCTGATCGCGACAATCATCAGGGGGAGGAAAAGGTCGTATCCACCTGTCAGTTCGGCAATCAGGAATACGCCGGTCAGCGGTGCATGCATCACGCCGGCCATCACACCGGCCATACCCAACAGGGCGAAATTCTTTTCCGACAGATACATCGTAAAGTCAAAATAGTTCGATGTATGGGCAAAGAGAAAACCACTGATACATCCCAGAAACAAACTGGGCGCAAATATCCCGCCGCATCCCCCTCCGGCATTGGTTGCGCTCGATGCAAATACCTTTGTCAATAAGATAAAAAACAGGAAAATAACGATCCCCCAACCAGAATGGTTCATATCATAAAACGGACTTCTGTCCATGATATAGCCAAAATGGCCGTTCAGGAGGGCGCTGATCGTATCATACCCTTCGCCATATAAAGGCGGGAAAAGGAAAATCAGTACGCTCAGCATCACTCCTCCAAGGATAAACCTCTTTTGGTAGCTTCCGAGCTTTCTGTACAACCCTTCTACTTTGTTCATCACCCGTGTAAAATAAAGGGAGAGCAGTCCGCAACATACGCCAAGAAGCAGGACGTATGGGATGCGTCCCATTTCAAATACCTCTGTCTGGGAGAATTTGAACATCGCTTCCGGGCCGGTGACGATATAGGAAACGGTAGCGGCCGTCACGGAAGAGATCAATAGCGGCATGACGGAAGTCATGGTCAAATCCAGCATCAACACTTCGATCACAAATACCAGTCCGGCTATCGGCGCTTTAAAAATACCGGCTATCGCACCGGCTGCACCGCAACCGACAAGCAGCATCAATGTTTTTTGTTCCATCCTGAACAACCGTCCAAGGTTCGATCCGATGGCGGCGCCTGTCAGTACGATAGGGGCTTCCGCTCCGACCGATCCGCCAAAGCCGATCGTTACTGAGCTTGCCACCAACGAACTCCACGTATTGTGAGGTTTGATACGGCTCTTACGTTGAGAGATGGCGTATAATATCTTGGTCACGCCATGACTGATATCGTCGCGCACAATATATTTCACAAATAACCCGGCCACCAGAATGCCGGCCACCGGATAGATTAGAAACAGATAGTTGGCCTGGTTTACCTCCATGTTCTGGATAAGCAGCTGTTGGATGAAGTGGATCAGTTGCTTCAGGATGATAGCTGTTCCCGCCGTGCAAATCCCGACAACAAAACTGATAATCAAGATGAAATGCTTCTCCTTGATGTGTTGTTCCCTCCACAACAAAAAACGATAGAATATATTTTCTTTTGTCATGTCTTAAATTCCTTTTCCTGTTAGTACGGTTTTAGCTGTATAAAGTAATATTGTCATATCCAATGCTAAAGACATATTTTCGTAATAGAGCATATCATATTCCAAACGTTCAATCATTTTGTCCACATCGCCGGCATACCCGTATTTGACCATTCCCCACGAGGTAATACCCGGACGGACATTATGCAGAAGATAGTAGTAGGGCGCTTTTTTGACAATCTGCTCAATAAAATACCGTCGCTCGGGACGAGGCCCGACAATCGACATATCGCCTTTCAAAACGTTCCAGAATTGCGCCCATTCGTCCAGCCGATATTTGCGCATGATACGCCCGAAAGGCGTTACGCGGCTGTCGTTTTGGTACGAAAGCAAAGGTCCCCTGTTTTCCGATCCTTCATACATTGTCCTGAATTTGTACATGATGAACGGTTTTCCCATGTATCCGATGCGTTCCTGTTTAAAGAATACCGGCCCGGGAGAATCCCTCTTTACCCGCCAGGCAATGTACAGGAAGAGAGGCGAGAAGCATATCAAGATCAAGACGGAAAGCACTTTATCCAAAAAAAACTTGATGTTCTTTTCGAACGGCGAGAAATTATTGTCCGTGACATCAATCAGGGGAACGCCGTGAATCGTTCTTATTTTCACTTTCGAAAACAGGTTTGACTTGTCGGCCAATAGCTTGATGGGAAGCGAATAGTGATAAAGCGAATACAGGATAGCGACCATCTTTTCGCTTTCCGATGATTCGGGTATGACCACCAGCTCATCAATCTGTCCGGACGGGATGATAGCGGGTAAATCGGCCAATGTCCCCGCTACCAGTCCGGGATCAACATCCACGGGTGTTTCCCTGTCTTCGGGTATAAAACCGGCAATTGTGTAACCAAGCCGGTAAAGCTCCTTTGCCATGTCGGCGGCTTTGTTTCCTGCTCCGATGAGAAGTACGTTCTGTGTCCATTCCCTGTTTTTTATCTTTTTCAATCCCTTCAGGGTAATCTTCAGGCGAAACGAATAGGTGAGTATGAATTGAAGCGCGACAAGCGCAAAATACAATTCGTAATATGTCCGGAAAGAATGCGGCAAATCATTCAATATCAATATAAAAAACAACAATGTAACCCCAATGACAACGGTTATCAACGTCGTAAAAAACTCGCTAAGCCGCGATTTCCCGAACGGCTTATTGTAATAACCCGAAAAATAATACAGGATGATCCAGAAAAAAGGAATAACCAATTGCCCTTCCAGAACCTTTACATTCAATAAATAGCCTTTTAAAGAGCTGAAGCCAAGATAAAAAGCGATTTCCGTATACCGGAATATATTGAACAACAGCCATGACATAAAGGCCGACAGGAAGTCGGAAACAATGTATTTTGTCGCTTGTTTTCTTTTATTCATGCCCTTACCTGATTAATTGAAAAAGGCCGCCCCGCCAGATCTTGATAATATGGGACGGTTGAGCGCTCTTCTTCTCTTCCCGGCGGTAGTTTACGATATAATCCACCCCCTTTTTTATTTCGTCCGATATCTCGCTGTAATTGGCCGGCGAAGGTTCGCCGCTGATATTGGCAGAAGTGGACACTAACGGCTTGCGGAAACGTTCGCATAGCTTTTGCGAGAACATCTCCTTCGTCACACGTATGCCGATACTCCCGTCTTCGGACAACAGACTACCGGCGAGGTTCTTCCCTTCGGGATAAATCAACGTCAGCGGCTCTTCCGACAGTTCGATAAGCTCCCACGCCATATCCGGCACTTCGTCGACGTATGCGGAAAGACGGGTGACGCTATCGACCAATACCAGCATCGCTTTATTGTCTACCCTCTGTTTTAATTCATAGACCTTTTGAACGGCTGACTCGTTCGTGGCATCACACCCTATTCCCCAGATTGTATCTGTCGGATAAAGAATCAATCCTCCGGCGTGCAATACGTCACATGTTTTTTTTATCTCTTCAACCATTGTACCATATAATACCGGAACAAATGTACGAATCATTTTTTGTAATAAATGAAGATTTCTTTTATTAAAGAGGAAGGCGAACGAAAAGTTTTGTAAGTTTGCGCCATTGTAGTCCGCCGGTCTGTCGCTCGCACCATGTGCGAGAGGAAAGTCCGGGCAACACAGGGCGCCATACTTCCTAACGGGAAGCTGTTCGCGAGGGCAGAGTAACGTAACAGAAAATAACCGTTCCGTTCGCGGAATAAGGGTGAAAAGGTGAGGT
>JAISQD010000196.1 GCA_031274415.1 Tannerellaceae bacterium
AAAGCCGTCCTGATCTGTAACCCGAACAATCCCACCGGCTACCTCTATACGCAAAAGGAGATGGATCAGATACGGGATTTTGTGAAGAAGTACGACCTGTTCCTTTTCTCGGACGAAGTATACCGCGAGTTTTGTTATACGGGAGCGCCCTATATCTCGGCCTTTCACCTGAAAGGGATAGAGAATAATGTGGTGCTGGTGGATTCGGTATCGAAGAGGTACAGCGAATGCGGTATCCGCATCGGGGCGATTATTACGAAGAACGAGCAGGTGAAGACGAACGTCATGAAGTGGTGTCAGGCACGCCTGAGTCCGCCGCTGATCGGGCAGTTGATCGCGGAAGCGTCGCTCGATACGCCGGAAGAGTATATGCTGGAGGTGTATAACGAGTATGTGGGGCGGCGCAACTTCCTTGTCGACGGGCTGAACCGTATCCCCGGCTGTTATTCGCCGATCCCGATGGGGGCGTTTTATACGGTAGCCCAGTTGCCGGTCGACGATGCCGACAGGTTCTGTGCCTGGTGTTTAAGTGAATTTGACTATGAGGGGCAAACCATTATGATGGCGCCGGCGTCCGGTTTTTATACCAGTCCCGGCCTGGGAAAGAATGAGGTACGTATTGCCTACGTACTGAAGAAAGACGATTTGGCCATCGCGTTGGATATCCTGGCTAAGGCGTTGGATGCGTATCCCGGAAGAGTCGTTTAATACAGCCGCATCATTGAATGTAGAATTATTCATAGCGAGAAAGATCTATTTCAGCAAGGAGGGAGACCGGCGGGCGTCGCCTCCTGCTGTCCGTATCGCCACGGCCGGTATTGCCTTGGGGCTGGCTGTGATGATTCTGGCGGTTGTCATTATTACCGGGTTTAAGAAAGAGGTGAGGAACAAGGTGATCGGCTTTGGGGCGCATATCCAGCTATCCAACTTCGACAACAATACGTCGTATGAAGCCGTTCCCATTGCCGTGAGCGATACGTTGCTGGACGAGCTACGCTCCCGTCCGGGTATCCGGCACGTCGAACGGTTTGCCACCAAATACGGTATGCTGAAAACGGAAACCGATTTTCAGGGGATGGTCTTTAAAGGGATTGACGGGGACTTTGACTGGACCTTCTTCCGCAAGCACCTGAAAGAGGGTGAGATCTTTACGATTGACCCTCAGAAAACCTCGGCCGATTCCTGCGTGATCATCTCCCGCTATCTGGCCGACCTGCTGGGATTGGAGAGCGGGGATTCGTTTCTCGGCTATTTTGTGCAGCAGGGCGTACGCGGCAGGAAGTTCCATATAACGGGTATTTATGAGACCGGTTTTGTCGATTACGATAAACTGTATGTGATAGGCGATATGAAACAAGTCCGCCGTCTCAACGGATGGGATAAGGACGAGGTGAGCGGCCTGGAGCTGCAAGTCGACCGCTACGACCGCTTAGACGAGATCACGGAAGAGCTTTACTTCGAGATGGCAGACCGGCGCGACAGGAAAGGGAATACGTATTACGTCCGTTCGATCAAGGAGATGAATCCGATGATCTTTAGTTGGCTGGAGATACTGGATATGAATGTGGCCGTGATCCTGATCCTGATGTTGGCCGTTTCCGGTTTTACCATGATTTCCGGCCTGTTGATTATTATCCTGGAACGTACCCAGATGATCGGTATCCTGAAAGCGTTGGGGCAGAACAACCGGAGCATCCGTAAAGTATTCCTGTACGTGTCGTTTTTCCTGATCGGGAAAGGGATGTTCTGGGGGAATGTCATCGGCATTTCGTTAAGCCTTGTCCAATCTCATTTCCACCTGTTCAGGCTCGATCCTTCCGTCTATTACTTGGATGCCGTCCCTATCGAACTCACTGCCGCTATCCTTCTCCTCATCAACGCAGGCACAGGGCTCGCTTCCATGTGTGTCATGCTTGCACCTTCCCATCTGATTACAAAGATACATCCGGCCAGAAGCATCCGGTTTGAATGATAGGCGTCCAAGCCGTCGCACCAAGGGAAACGAAAAAAGCGGAGACAAGAAATCATCTCCGCTCGAGGCAACCAAAGCCTGAAGCAATCCAGAGGTGTGTACGTGGGTACTCTGGATTGCTTCAGGCGTCATGTCGACCAAGAGAGCGTAGCGAACGCGTGGAGACATCTCACCGTATGCAAATGACCCTGCACGGACCTGTCATTTCTCCTCCCAGAGTTTTTTTTCGAGAAATCGCTGTCATTTTTCTTGTAATCCATTACTATTCAATAAATAAAGGGTGACAGTAGCAAAATAATCGCTGTCACCTAATTTTGTAAATCTTTGTGATGCAGTGAAAAAGAGGTGACAGCGATTTTTTCAATCGCTGTCACTTTTGGGAAATCGCTGTCACTTTTGAGAAAAACGTAAACATCCTTCATGAAAAAGGAAAGCCACTACCCAAAGGCCAATTTCTTACCCCAAAAGTCCGGTTTTCCCCAAAAAGTGACAGCGATTTCCAAAAGTGACAGCGATTAGAAAAATCGCTGTCACCCTTTACTGGCTAATTCGCAAGGACTTACAAAATCAGGTGACAGCGATTATTTTGCTACTGTCACCATTTATTAGTTGAATACCAAATGTTTACAAGAAAAGTGACAGCGATTTCCCAGAAAAAAAACTCTGGGAGGAGAAATGACAGGTCCGTGCAGGACGGCTCTTTCTTATATCGAACTCACGTTAATCAAGCTTATTAAAAATTAGATGCGTTTGCCCTGATAATAATTATGTTTTTACTTGTGAAAACATAATTATTTCTTATCTTTGCAGCAAATTTTGAGTTCATTCAATCCGTTCAAGTGTCGCTTTGAGGAAATCCCAGACTTTTTGTACCGAAGGGATATTGACCCGTTCGTCCGGCGAGTGGGGGAATTGCAGGTCAGGCCCGATGGAGATCATATCCATTTTCGGATAAATGCCTTGTATGATACCGCATTCCAAACCGGCATGCATCACCTTGACAGAAGGCTTCTTCCCGTATAAATCCTGATAGGTTTGCGCCATGACCGCCAGGATGGGGGAGCTGATATCCGGCTTCCAGCCATTGTATGCACCGCCATATTCCACCTTCGCCCCGGCTAACGAAAAGACGCTTTCGAGGCTGGAGCATACGTCCGCCTTACGGCTTTCGGAAGAGCTGCGCACCAAAATCTTCACTTCGATTAATTCCTTTGTGCTTTTTATGATCGCCAGGTTGGATGACGATTCGACTGTTCCGGGAAAGTCATGCAGCATGTCCAGTACGCCGTTCCGGCATCCGACTACGGCATTGATCAGGCCGTCCTGTATCTCTTCGGGGATGAGCGTCTCCGGCAAATCGGTCATTTCAGCGGTAAAGCTGATCTTGTCTTCCACGCCGGCAAACTCCGTGAGGTAAAGCTCCTGGTAATCTCCCACCATTTCCCATAAAATCTCGGCGTTGTCTCCGGGTATGGTGATCGTCACGAATGCTTCGCGTGGGATAGCGTTGCGAAGCGATCCGCCGTCGACAGAAGAGAGGCGGGCGCCACAATCAGAGACGGCCTCTTTCAGGAAGCGGAACATCAGTTTGTTCGCATTGGCCCGTCCCAGATGAATATCGACGCCGGAATGGCCGCCTTTCAATCCGGTCAGGCTTAACCGGACGGCGACATCGCCCTTGGGTATTTCCGTCGTATCCTTGAACTGGAAAGAGATGTTCAAATCCGATCCGCCGGCGCACCCGACAAACAGTTCGCCCTCCTCTTCCGAATCGCAGTTGATCAGTATTTCTCCTTTCAGAAAGTCCGGCTTCAATCCGAAAGCGCCATCCATTCCCACCTCTTCATCTACCGTAAAGAGCGCTTCGACAGGCCCGTGCGTCAAGGTCGGGTCGGAAAGAACCGCCATGGCCAACGCAGCGCCTATGCCATTGTCGGCGCCTAAGGTCGTATCATGCGCTTTCACCCAGTCTCCATCTATATAAGCGTCGATCGGATCGGTCAAGAAATCATGATCGACCAATGCATTCTTTTGAGGAACCATGTCCAAGTGCGCTTGCAGAATAACGGTTTTGCGCCCTTCCATTCCGGGCGTAGCCGGCTTGCGGATCAGTACGTTCCCTACTTTATCCCGGATCGTTTCCAACCCCAGGCTCTCACCAAAGTCCCTGACATAACGGGTGACTGCCTCCATATGTCCTGTGGGGCGCGGGATCTGCGTGAAGCCATAAAAATAACGCCACACATGTTTGGGGGAAAGGTTCTTGATTTCTGCTGACATAGTGTACTAGTTTTAATTATTAAAATTCAGTGTATCTGTTGTTATCATACATTATTCGGAAATCACCGACGGTTTCTCTTTGTTCGTCAGCGGTAAAGCGGCAATACCAAACAGCCCGCATAAGGCCGTCCAAATGGATTGGGTGGTATGTACGACCAACGCAAACGCCGCCGCATCGCCCTCTTTTACGCCGAAAGAGACCAGCGTGGCGATCACCATAAAGTGCCAGGCACCTATGCCTCCCTGAACAGGGGCGCCTACGGCAATACTGCTCATTGTAAAAGCGATCAGCCCGACGCCTACTCCCAACCCTTTCGTAAAATCAAACGCATAAAACGTGATATAGAAAAAGAGGAAGTATAACATCCAGATCAAGACCGTCTGTATCAGGAAACGCATTTTGCGCTTCATCAACCAAACGCTTTTCATCCCTTCCCATACGTTTTTGAGTAACCCTTTCGTCTTTTGCACTAAGGTCAGGTGGCTCAACCGCGCAAAAGTAAACCAGACGACCGATATCAGGACGACTAAGGCCATATACAGCCAGACGGAACCGAAATGCTCCTGAAAGCCTTCGACCAGACCCGGGTTACGGGCAAAGAAATTGGTAAAGAAATCGAAGTGGAAGAAAAAGATCAGTACCGTCAGGATACCAACGGTCAGGGTATCCGACATACGGTCGATCAGTAATGTGCCGAGCAGCTTGGAGAAAGATATCTTCTCATATTTGGTTATAATACCGCATCTCCAGACTTCGCCTACGCGGGGTAAAACGAAATTGATGGCATAATTCCCCAGTACGGCATAGATCAAGTTGTTCAGTTTAAACCGCTCGCCCAGCGAATGCACCAACAGCCCCCAGCGATAGGCGCGGACAATATTGGCAATCAGCCCGAAGAGCAAGGAAAAGAGAAGGATGTCATACCGTACGCCGTGTTTGATGGTATCCCATATCTCGGTAAAATTCATTTTCCGGTATAAAAACCAGAACAGCAAACCGCCGAGAAGCAAGGGAAGAAATACCTTAACGGCCGTACGTAGAATACGTTTAAAAACCATATATGTGTAGAATACGTTTATTTTTTGTACTTTTGCACAACCGCAAAGATAATAATATATTTTAATACAAACGTTCTTAGATAAAAGAAGTGAATGAGACCGGTTAAGCCGAAAAAAGGATTGGGGCAACATTTCCTGAAAGATTTGTGCATTGCGGAGCGTATTGCCGATACGCTGTCCGGCTACAAACAGTTCCCGGTATTGGAAGTCGGGCCGGGTATGGGCGTCCTTACCCGTTTCCTGTTGGAGGCAGGGCATGATCTTTCGGCCGTTGAATTAGACAGGGAATCGGTCGCTTACCTGAGAGAGGCTTTTCCTTCATTGGAGCGGATCATCGAAGACGATTTTCTCCGGTTGGATATCCATACACTTTTTCCGGAGACCTGTTGTATTATTGGAAACTACCCGTATAACATATCCAGCCAGATCTTTTTCAAAGTGCTGGATTACAGGGAACACGTCGTTTGCTGTTCGGGGATGTTGCAGAAAGAGGTGGCCGAACGGCTGGCCGCCAAGCCGGGGAGCAGGACATACGGCATACTAAGCGTCCTGTTACAGGCATGGTATGATGTGGAATACCTGTTTACGGTCAGCGAACAGGTATTCGATCCCCCCCCCAAGGTAAAGAGCGGCGTGATCAGGGCTGTCCGGAACGGCAGGAAAGAGCTGGGTTGTGACGAAGCGCTGTTTAAAACGGTGGTGAAAACATCCTTTAACCAACGCCGTAAAACGCTCCGTAACTCCATGAAGCCGCTATTGGGGAAGGATTGCCCCGACTATGTGTTGCCTGTTTTTGATCAACGGCCGGAGCAGCTTTCCGTAGAGCAATTCATAGAACTTACAGAGATCGCAAACCGGAATTTAACACAGGCAAAAGAGCACAATCATGGTTGACTTGACGAAAGAATATATCGAGCAATTGAACGACTTGATCGACCGGAAAGACGATCAACACGTCCGGACGCTTTTGCAGGACCTCTATCCTGCAGATATAGCAGAACTGTTTCAAGACCTGACGGTAGAGGAGAGCCTCTATCTCTATCTTTTGATGGATGGGGAAAAAGCGGCCGACGTCTTGATGGAACTTGACGAAGAGGATCGTAACAAGTTACTGAAAGAGCTGTCGAGCGAATTGATCGCCAAACGTTTTGTCGATAATATGGAGACGGACGATGCGGTCGACCTGATACGCGGACTGGATGAAGATATTCAAGAAGAGGTGCTTTCCCATATCGAGAACGTGGAACAGGCAGGCGACATTGTCGACCTGTTGAAGTATGACGAAGACACCGCCGGCGGTTTGATGGGCACCGAAATGATCGTGGTCAACGAGAATTGGAGTATGCCCAAATGCATCGAAGAGATGCGCAGGCAGGCCGAAGAAATGGACGAAATCTATTACGTATATGTGGTAGACGACGACGAACGCCTGCACGGAGTACTCCCCCTTAAACGCATGATCACCAATCCTTCCGTGTCGAAAATCAAACATGTCATGAAGAAAGACCCGATCTCGGTACATGAAGACGACAGCATCGAAGAGGTGGTGCAGGTGATCGAAAAATACGATTTAGTCGCTTTGCCTGTTGTCGACAGTATCGGCCGGCTGGTCGGCCGGATTACGATCGACGATGTCATGGATGAAATACGCGAACAACACGAACGCGACTACCAGCTGGCTTCCGGTATATCGACGGATGTGGAGACCTCCGACAATGTCTTTATGCAAACGGCAGCCCGGTTGCCATGGCTGCTGATCGGGATGATCGGGGGGATTGGCAATTCGCTGATATTGGGTGGCTTTGAGAACAACTTCGCCATGAACCCCAAAATGGCGCTGTTTATCCCTTTGATCGGTGGAACAGGCGGGAATGTGGGGATCCAATCCTCCGCCATCGTGGTGCAGGGATTGGCCAATAATACGTTGAAAGCAGGCGATATCTTCGCGCAGGTACTGAAAGAGGCGGTGGTGGCGTTGATCAATGCCAGCATGATCGGGTTGACCGTCTTTATCTACAATTTCTTTACGCTGGGCGACCGCGCCATCACCGCCTCCGTCTCCCTGAGCCTTTTTGCGGTGGTGATGTTTGCCAGTATCTTCGGAACGCTTGTCCCTATGACGTTACACAAACTGAAGGTAGACCCGGCGCTTGCTACCGGGCCTTTTATTACGATAACAAATGATATTATAGGCATGATGATCTATATGTTTATTACGGCGTCATTGATGTAGGATCAGAGAAGAAAATGAGATAATGAACTACCCTTGGAATACGCGAACAGAACAGCTGTTCGGCAGTGAACGGATGGACTACCTGTCTCGGCGCCATGTGCTTGTTGTCGGGCTGGGAGGCGTCGGCGCTTATGCCGCCGAACAGATAGGCCGCGCCGGCATCGGGCGGATGACGATTGTCGATGCCGATACGGTGAATGCAAGCAATATCAACCGGCAACTGCCTGCATTACATTCCACGCTGGGAAAATCGAAAGCGGAGGTGATGGGCGAGCGGTTGCTGGATATCAACCCGGAGCTGGAGCTGTCTGTTGTCAACGAGTTTCTGCGGGATGAACGGACGGAAGCGCTTTTGCTCGCTTCCCACTACGATTTCATCGTGGATGCGATTGATTCGCTCAGCCCGAAAATCTTCCTTTTATATTATGCCTGCAAACACGGGATACCCGTTGTCTCGTCTATGGGTGCAGGGGCAAAGAGCGACCCGGCGCAGGTACGGCTGGCCGATATCTCCAAAACGGTGAGCTGCGGCCTGGCAAAAGCGGTGCGCAAAAGATTGAGGGATAAAGGGGTGAACGGAGGGATTCCGGTCGTCTTCTCCACCGAACTCCCCGACAGGGAGGCCATCGTCGAGGTCGAGAACGAACCCTGTAAACGGACTACCGCAGGGACAGTCTCCTATATGCCGGCCATATTCGGTTGCTTTTTAGCGTCATATGTCATACGAAATCTTTAATCAGATGATGATACAAACGAAAGGAATTACCAAGAGCTTCGGCTCTTTGCAGGTGCTGAAAGGCATTGACCTGACGATTGATACAAGTGAAATCGTCGCCATAGTAGGGCCGAGCGGGGCGGGAAAGACCACCCTTTTGCAGATTATCGGCACGTTGGATTCGCCCGATAGCGGGCAGCTGGCGATCAATGGGACGGAAACCAACCGCTTGAACGATAAGGAGCTGGCGCTGTTCAGGAACAGCCATATCGGCTTCGTTTTCCAGTTTCACCAGTTGCTGCCGGAATTTACGGCGTTGGAGAATGTGATGATACCCGCTTTGATCGGGAAAGAGAGAGCGGCGGTAGCGAAAAAGAGGGCGGAAGAGATCCTTGATTTCCTCCGGATGGCGGACAGGATGGCGCATAAGCCGTCGGAACTTTCCGGAGGGGAAAAACAACGGGTGGCCGTTGCCCGTGCATTGGTCAATAACCCGGCGGTGATCCTGGCGGATGAGCCGTCGGGGAGCCTGGATACAAAAAATAAAGAAGAGCTGCATGCGCTTTTCTTCGAACTCCGCGACCGGATGAAACAGACCTTTGTCATCGTCACGCATGATGAACAGCTGGCTGCACAGACCGACCGCGTGATACATATAAAAGATGGCATGGTATTAGTATAAAACGAAAAAAAGAATCCAATGAAAACACATAGAGCCACTTTTGGCAGCAAACTGGGTGTGGTATTGGCCACCGTAGGATCTGCCGTCGGGCTGGGGAATATCTGGCGCTTCCCCTATATGCTGGGAGAGAACGGGGGAGCGGCTTTCCTGCTTGTGTATATCCTGTGTATCCTGCTGCTCGGACTGCCGGTCATGATCACAGAATTTTTTATCGGACGGCATTCGCAGCGGAACGCCGCAGGCGCGTTCAAGACGCTGGCGCCAGGTTCGAAATGGAGCATTATCGGGTACAACGGCGTATTGGCCGCCTTTATGATATTGGGCTTTTATTCGGTGGTTGCAGGGTGGACATTGGAGTACGTTGTCCAGGCTGTTTCCGGCTCGTTGGGCGGGAAATCAGCGGCCGAATTTACGAGGGACTTCGACCTGTTCTCTTCGGGCGTCTTTCGGCCTATCGCCTGGACGGTTGCCTTTGTCGCACTGACACATACGATTATCGTCTCGGGAGTGAAGAACGGGATCGAACGCGCCTCCAAGATTATGATGCCGATGCTTTTCCTTATCCTGACTATCCTCTGTATCCGTTCGCTGACCTTGCCGGATGCCGGGAAAGGGATCGCCTTCCTGTTCAATCCCGATTTTGACAAAATAACCTCTTCCACCATCCTGAGCGCGATGGGACAGGCCTTTTTCTCCATGAGCATAGGGATGGGGTGCCTGATCACCTATTCTTCCTATTTCTACAAGGAGACCAACCTGCAACGGATCGCCCTGCATGTCACGTTGCTGGATACGCTGGTCGCTTTGCTGGCGGGTGTGATGATCTTTCCCGCCGTGTTCAGCTTCCATATCGAACCGACAGCCGGGGTGGAACTCGTATTCATTACCCTTCCCAACGTGTTCGGGCAACTGCCCTTCGGCGCGGTATGGTCGTTTATCTTTTTTGTCCTTTTGGCGCTGGCTGCGCTGACCTCTACCATCTCCCTGCACGAAGTGGCAACGGCCTATGTGCTGGAAGAGCATAAGATATCACGGGCAAAAGCTGCCTCATACGTCTCCGCCGGCGCATTGGTATTGGGCGTTGCCAGTTCGCTTTCGTTGGGGATATGGAAAGAATATACCCTCTTCGGGTTGACCTTCTTCGACTTTCTGGATTATGTGACGGCGAAGATCATGCTGCCTTTCGGCGGTATGTTGATCTGCCTGTTTGCCGGATGGCGGATAGACAGGAAAATTTTGAAAGCGGAATTAACCAATGAAGGGACAATCCCGTTCTATTTCTTTCATACCTATGCCTTTTTCATGAAGTATATCGCCCCTGTGGCCATCTGCTTTATCTTTCTGAATGAGTTGGGGATCATCAAATGGTTGGTCTGAAAAGGAACATATTCGATAAATAACGCTACTTTTGTGCAGAATCTTTAATAGGAGGTATTATGTCTACAGTAAAATGTATTGGTCTTTTGACATCCGGAGGCGACGCCCCGGGAATGAATGCGGCTATTCGCGCCGTCACCCGCTCAGCCATCTATAACGGCATGCGGGTAAAGGGAATTTATAGAGGCTACAGAGGGTTAATGACAGGAGAAATAGAAGAATTTAAAACACAAAATGTAAGCAATATCATTCAGCGGGGAGGTACCATGCTGAAAACAGCCCGTTGCCTGGAATTTAAAACGCCCGAAGGGCGGAAACAGGCCTATGACAAGCTGATAGAAGAGGAAATTGATGCGCTTGTCACGATTGGAGGCGACGGTACACTGACGGGGGCGCGCATCTTTGCACAGGAATTTAATTTCCCGGTTGTAGGGCTTCCCGGAACCATTGATAACGACCTCTTCGGTACGGATGTGACGATCGGGTATGATACGGCGTTGAATACCATTGTCGAGTGTGTGGATAAGATACGCGATACGGCGACTTCGCACGACCGGCTCTTCTTCATCGAAGTCATGGGGCGTGACGCCGGCTTCCTGGCATTAAACGGAGCGATTGCCGCAGGCGCCGAAGCGGCGATTATCCCGGAAATCTCGCTGGAGAAAGACCAGCTGTCGGAAATGATTGAAGCAGGCCTTCGTAAATCCAAAAACAGCAGTATAGTCCTGGTCGCGGAAAGCGAAGTGACCGGAGGCGCCTTGGGCGTGGCCGAACGTGTGAAGAACGAATACCCGGAGTTTGACGTCCGCGTGACGATACTGGGACACCTGCAACGGGGAGGCTCCCCATCAGCCCAAGACCGCATCCTGGCTACCCGTATGGGAGCGGCGGCGATTGACGCCCTGCTGGAAGACCAGCGTAATGTCATGATCGGGATACAAAATGATCAAATCGTATATGTCCCCTTCTCGAAGGCCATAAAGAACGATAAACCCATTAATCGCGACCTGCTGAATATCCTTCGTATTTCATCCATTTAAATATCTTGAATCACTTGGCAAAGAGGCTTGAACACCCTCTTTTGATGTGGTGGAACAGAGAGCTGTTTCACCACGTCTTTTTTTATGTGAGTTCGACGTCCCTATGTTTATCATGACGACAATTTACAATCGTCTGAAAATCAACAAGTACCCCGCTTTCTATGATAAAAACCAAAAATGGCTTTATCCCGGAAACGGAAGCCATAAAGGGCGATATCCCCGGAATCCACTTTGTCATTCTTTTCCCTTTTGATGCCACTGGAGAGTTTGATCTGTAAGGGATTTTCAAGCCAT
>JAISQD010000203.1 GCA_031274415.1 Tannerellaceae bacterium
ATTTGTTATTCCCTTCGAGTCCATACAAGAGATCGACGAATTTATTAGCACTATTGAAATAGGAAAAATTAAAGAGGTTATCAATGCTCCTAAGCCAGATGAATTGTTCAAATAAAAAAGTGGGCTTTTTCTTTGCTGATTAAAAAACATTCCGTATGTTTGCGATGTCAAAAGATACCTAAATGGTTCCCGTAGAGCTCCGGTTAGTGGCTCAGGATTTTCTTAGGGCTTTTTTTATGCCCATGTATTTTATAAAGGCGGTTGTCTTTCCTGTATTATTTGGAAACTCTTCGGGGTGATCTGGGTATCTTTTGACGAAGCGGGAAATGGCAGCCGCTCTTTATTTCTGCCTATAAGTCAAAAGATACCCGATTTATGAAAACCGAAGAAAGAACGCAGGTAAGACCTGCAAACACGCAGGCGGCGCGTGTGTTATTGCCGCACAACACCCGTATAAGAATTGAATATGATACGCTGACGAATTTAGTGTATCAAGTCTGGGAGTATTTGCTCGACTGCGAAGCGCAGGGCGCAGCAACCCGGATCGAATTGCCCGGTAAGCATTTGCTTGTTTGGAATCCATTTTATGCCCATGTCTGTTTTGCAAAGGGCAGAATAAGCGTAGAACATTTTGTCGAACTAATTGGAGGGGAAGGATATGAACAATCTGTATGAACGCCCCTGCTGCGAAAAGGAGACAATGGAGATGATCCAATTCGTAAAAGACATGCACAAGGAATGGCTGCTCGAAGGTGAAGACCAATCCGAGATTGACCTGCGCATCCAATTCGGCGTGATGGAAGCCCAAGGCTTGCTGGAGAAATCCCTTGCCGGCGCCAGACGCATGACGGCCTTCGCCATTTCGGTGATAGAAGAAATTCGGAAACGGGAAAAGACGTCGAAGGATATTGAATTGCTGGGCAAGATTCTCAATAAGGAAGCCGTGATGAAGATTGCCGTGATCACCAATGAAAACCTCACCGCCATGGACTCGTTTATGACAAAGGCCATTATCCATGCCATCAATCATGCCGACATATTGTTTGATACCGATATTTTATATGAAGACTATAAAGTAGAATGAAAATTTAGCGTTCACGCCTCCGGCCGTCCTTACGCGTCGGAGGCGTTTGCTTTTGTCCTTTCCATCCTTCCGGGTCATCCTTACCTTGCTGCTTTTAAGCGAGGAAGAATGAATATTTATCTTGATACGAATCAGAACCCGTTGCCGCAGTTGATGTTGCCGGCGGGGTTTGCGCCGGAGCTGAGCCGCACCAATCCTTTCCTGACGGATATGGGCAGCCAGAGCATTCCGCTTACGTTGCCGGCTTCCGACCACAATATGAAATTGCTTGGCTTTCTTCACCGGGGGACATCGACCACGCGTCCTTCATGGAAGGTGGATGCCATCATGCAACATGGAGGCGTTTATATGCGCGGCGTGTTGATGATTGACAGCGCCAACAAAATGGATGGCATCACGTGCACCTTCTATACCAACGAAGGGCAATTGTACGAAAAAATGAATGGCATAAAAATGGGCGATTTAACGTGGCAAAAAGAGCAATATTCGTCCGTGCCGGCATTGATAAATGTGATAAAAGAGGTGATGAGAGAGACGTCTTTCGTAGCCGACTATTTTATCTTTCCGGCTATGACAAGTAATCAAGTAGTGCAGGAAGGCAAATCGGATTATCTTGTCAACTTTATTCTTAATGAAACGATAAGTACCAACGGGCTACCGGCGACCATCTCTTTTAAAGGAGAACAGGAGCGCGAATGGAATATTGATAACCAAAAGATCAAACTGCCCGTCGGATATGGCATCACGCCGTTTCTCCGGGTCTCATATATTTTGCGTATTCTATTTTACAGATTTGGTTATAGTCTGAATACGAACATGTTTGACACGCATTCTTCGCTTAAACGATTGGTGTTATTGAATAATACAGCCGATGCCATTTGTGCCGGATACATTGATTACAAGCAGCTGATACCTGAGCAATTGGATGTGATGGATTTTATCAATATGATCAGGAAAAAATTCGGCGTGGAGTTTATTGAACGGGCAGGCGGAAGGATCGACGTCGTGACATGGACGGGAGCTATAACAGGGAGTTTTGACAGGGATTTGTCGGAGTATGTAGTTGGTCATCCTGTTTATAAAGCTGTTGAGCCAACGGCTATTGCTATTCAAATGAACAGGGCGCTTGAACCGTATGCGTCTGTTGAAGGAACGAGCCGTGACGACTTGTTAAAAAAATATGGTCAGTTGGAGGTATTGAATTTGGATGTTTTAGATAATTATTTGGCGCCAGGAACGCTCTATCTGATCAAATCACGCATGCAGTACTTATTGGTTTTGTCATCATGGCATAGTGACTGGACAAATGAAAAAAGTTTGATCAGTAGTCCGTTTTGGGATAAAGCAAATGACACGGGATTGCCTTCTGAAGACATCGAACCGGGCGACTTTTCCGTCCCGATGGTAAAAGGCGACGGAACGATAGATAATGGAGGAATAAGCGGATATCATGAATTTGTAATGCCTTATATCGGAGGAATAAGAAACCTAAATAGCGCCGTTACGATGAATGATGCGGAGGCGACATATGAAGAAGAAAAAGAAGACCTGCAAATGATGTTATGCTTTTCTGTTCCGGGATGGAGGCTGGCAACCGAAAGCACAGGATCAGGAACGGCTATCATTACCTTTCAAAGAATGGGATCCAGTTTTTGCTACACAATGAACGGCGCGGATGAGTGGGGAACGTTGAATCTTATGTTTACTGAAGAAAATAATCTGTACGATGCCTTCTACACCCACCGCGATGCGATGCTGCGCCACGCCAATCAGATCGTGGAGCTGTCGATGAAACTGTCGGCAGAAGATATTGTCGGGATGGATTTATCCGTTCCCAAGATCATCAATGGGATGAAGGTATTGATCGAGCAAATTGATTTTGTGCTGGGCCGCGAAGATGTATGCCGGGTGACGGCACGCACGTTGCACCAGTTTGAGGAATAAGCCCGGCGCGTTTTGTCCTTTTTTATTTTTCCCGCACACTATACCTTAGACATAAAATAGCGACTATGGGATCAAATCAGAAACGTAGAATAGGATTCATACAAGATAAAGAAGGTGAAAAGGGGAGTGATACCCCTAAAACACCGCTTGTCGATCCGCGCATCACGGCCTTCACCGGCGCCTATACCTATATGGAAAACCGGCAGGCGGCGGATGCGTTCTTCCTGATGTCGGACATGCGGAAAATGTTCAGCGCCTGGCCTACGAAAGACAACGATCCACTACCTGCGCTTTTGAATAAATTAGAAAAGGAAGGCTATTACCTGCAAATGGATGAAGCCAACCGGATGGGGATACCCGTCCGCAGAATATATCCTCTCTCTCAACTTAAACAAGAAAATGATGCAATCTAAAACACCTATCAGACACCGCGACATAGCCGCTATTATCGAGGCGAAGGACGAGAAAGGGAATCGCCTGCCTTTCTCCGCCACGGTGTTTACCCACGACGGGCGGCTGATGAAGCTGGAAAACGCCACCTGCACATCCAGCTATCACGGAGGCACATACAACCTTCGCCTTGAAAACGGGCAGATACGCAAAGTACACGGCGCGTTGTTCACGGAAATAAACGGAATGGAGGTGTTCGTATGAAAGAATGGACGCCGTCGTTCCGGTCAGTAAGCATCAAGATGAATCCGGAGCTAAGCGCGGAGATGAAGCAGGCGTTGATTGCCAATTTTCCTCCCAACTTCGGGAAGGATATTTTTACCGATTCCGACGGTGGCGCCGCCCCGGTGACAACCGGCAATAAAGGGGATGACAACCGGAAGTACATCAACTGGGGGGCCGATAACCGCCTGCCGTTGGAGATTGTCAAACGCGCCTATCTGTCGCCCTACGTGGCGCCTTCGCTCAATCATATTATCAATTCAATTTATTCGGAAGGGATAAAACCCTATTACGTCTATTACCGGTATGAGAACGGGGCGGCCAAACGCGAGCAGATTGACTATGAAGCGGCCGGCGGATGGCTTCGTAACCGCATCAGGGAGTTGAAAGCATCCGGAAATCAGCCGAAGCCAAGCGCCTATTCGTCCGAACCCCAACCCGCGGTCCCGGATTATGCGGAAGAAATCGCGCAGTTGAAAGCCGACCTGAAGCAGTGGGAAGCGACCTTTGCCAAATGGAAGGCGTTTGAAGAAGCGAACGACCTAAGCTATTGGCTACATGAGGTAGCTACCGACCTGGCGTATTTCTGGAACTGGTTTCCGACGGTAGAACTTCCTATCGGAAAGAAAAGCGAAGCATGGAAGCCGGAAATCATCCACCTTCGCCATCTGGAAGCCTGCTGCACGCGCAAGGGCATCATGAACAAACTGGGACAGATTGATTACTGTGTGTTCAGCCGGGAGTTTGGCGGGCAAGTGGAAGCGAGATCTCCGATAGATGACCCCGAAAAATACTATAAACAAATCGTCATCGACGCGCTCGACCCCCATACAGCCGTTTCCCAATTGCGGAAAAACGTGGCGGATCAATCGACGAAGGGACTGGGGGCGCGTGTTACCCGCTATGTGATTCCGATGCGTATTCCCACGCCGGGTAAGCCCTACTACGCCAAGCCTACGTGGTACAGCATCTTCATAAGCGGCATCTATTATTACCTGCTGGCGCTCCTGAACCAGCGTGCTACCCGTCTGGCAAACGGGGTGATGTTCAGTTACATCATCCATCTGAACGAGCAATACATCCGGTATGAAGAAGAACGCGCCGGTGTAGAAAACGGTACGCCGGAAGAAAAACTCAAGGTATACAACGAGTTGGTGAACGAACTCCAGAGTTGGCTGAAAAAGAACGATAACGACGGGAAAGCCTTGGTCGCCGTGTCTAAAAACATCGACGGGAAGACCGTCAAATGGGTAGAGATAGAGCCTCTCGACCGAAGCAAGGACGATACGACCGTCAAGGAAGACATTGCCGAGATTGCCAACGTTATCCTCTATGCGATGGGTATCCATCCGCAGACCGTAGGCGCCATTCCCGGAAAAGATAAGGTAGCCAGCGGCACGGAGGCGCGTGAACTCAACACTCTCCAGCAGCTGGATTTGTTTGCCTTCAAAATACACCTGATGCGCCCGCTATACTTGATCAAGTCGTTCAACGAGTGGGACGACCATCTGTACTTTGACATCCCCGTACATGTGCTGACCACATTGGACAAAAACAAACGGGGCGTGGAAGAAATGAAGAATAGTGAATAACTAATAATTTATAATTAAGCTGTTATGCTGGTTTCAACGATAGACGAGATTATAAGGCTGTTCCCGAACAATACGATTGCCGACTTCAGGAAAATCGAAGCGTATATGCGAAGTGCGGAACGTACCTTCCTGTACCCCATTCTGGGCGCCCCCCTGCATCGGAAGCTGAACGAATTGTATAATTCCACTGAAGAGCCGGATGAACATTATGCTGAACTGTTAGAGTTGGTGCAGATACCGATCATACAGTTCGGTATGCACAAGGCCATCCCCTCCTTAAACATAACGATTAACCAATCGGGCGGGTTTACGGTGACCACCAATGAAAACACCGCCCCCGCCAGCAAGGACCGGACAGAGAAACTGCTCGACAGTACGCTGACGGACGCCTGGGACGCAGTAGATTTCCTGCTGGAGTTCCTGGAACGAAGCAGCCGGTACTTCACGGAAACGGTCGGGGAAGGTGAAGGGGCAGAGACCAAAGAGCTGTGGAAGGAAAGCGCCTACTATTGGAAACAGACAGGGTTACTGATCTTCACGGCGGCAGAGTTTGAAGACGCCGGCATTTATATCGAAAGAAAACGCCGCCGGTTTATCGAACTGCTCCCCACGCTTCGGCAGGCACAACGTTTCTTCATCGCCCCCAACATAGGCGAAAAGACGCTGAACGCCCTGATCGCTCGCAAAATGGACGGACAACTGACCGATGCGGATAAGGAACTTCTGCCCTTCTTGCAATCGGCGCTGGCTTTCTACACCGCCTCACAAGACAAAGGGTTAAATGTTCCAGAAGGTACGCACGGCCTGAACAGCCTGTCGTATAGTCAACGGGCTTCGCAGAACATGCTTGAAGCCATGCGAAGGATGAAGGGAAATATGGCTTATCCCGATTTTCCCGGCAATGCAAAAGATGCCACCGTCACCAAAGCCAAAGGCGGCGATTGTGACGCCTTCTTTCTCCTGAGCGCCTACTCACCCACAGAACAGAAACCGGTTTAAAACAATGAATTATGAAACAGAAAATCATTGCCCTGCCTTCATTGCCAAAGAACTGGAACGGGCTTTCCGTGTCGCAATGGCGGATATTGAAAGACATGGACGGGAAATACGTTAGCGAGGAAGCTTATCTGGCAAAAGTATTTCTGACGTTTTGCGGTTTAGTGCCCCTGCTTTATGCCGAACGTTGGCGCTCGTTTTTGGCTGCCATTCCCTTGATGGGACGCTTTGTGCGGATGACAGGACGACAGGTGATCGGTTCAGAAACCGGCGTTCTCCAGTGGCAACAGGTATACCGTTTCAAAGGATGGCGCAACAAACTGTGGGGCGTCCGTTTCTGGATGGAAGACGAAGAGGTTGTCTGTTTTAAAGACGGTTTAAAGTTCCTTTTAACAGAAAAAAGTGTAGGCCGGAATCCGATAGAAAGCATCCGGTGGAAAGGGGAGACGTATCACAGTCCGGAAACCTACCTGTCCAATATGAAGTGGCTTACATATAATACATGTAATATGTGTTTGACGGCATATCGCAAAACTAAAAAAAAAGAACACCTCTATCTGTTTATTACCGTCCTCTATGGCATGGACAAAAAGGCCGCGTCTGCTATTCCGCGCCTGCTCGACCCGTTCCAAATCAGCCTGATCGAATTGTTCTGGGACGGCTGCCAGCAATACTTCGCCAAATCGTTTAAGCATCTATTTTCCAAAAGCAAGGATGAAACCAATCCAAACTCCGACTACCTGAAAGAGGAGGCCGAAATAACCGTTTTCGTCGGCAAACAATCCTTCCAGTCCCCTGATCTGGTACGCGAAATGAAAACCTTCGACGCCCTCGAATACCTTGAACAAAATGCCATACTAATCGACGCAAAAAAACGTGAGTTGAACAAAATAAAGAGGAAATAGTGAAGTAGTCAAAAAAAAGAATTATTTTTACACGAATCGCCGGCGGAAGTATTCACTTTAAATTCAAATTCAAATGAAAATAAATCATGAAACGGCTGAAAGAGAACTCCGCGAAAACAGAGGATGTAAAAGCGTTATCAGAACGTTTGAGGCCGGGCGTTCATACGCATTTCTTGCACTTAGTGAGGTTTCTGTGTTGATCCAAAAAATAGAAGCCTCTCCTGCTCATCGTGAAATTTTATTTTCCGATGTTAATCTATTAGACATAGGCGGAAATGTATCGAAAGCGTTATGCCTATTGTCTGAACTGCTACCAGAGCAAACAGCCCGCATCCACAAAGCCATTGAAAACAACAAACATCTGTTTGACACTCACTATTTCGACAGATATCCTGACGAACTTGACGATTAAAATGTCTAACCCTTATTCCCCGGATAGCAATATCCGGGGTCTATATGGTTAAATCTCAAAGTCATTAAATACCTGAACTCCTTTTTGCCGATCTGAATCCAGCACATGTGAATACTCCAGCGTTTGTTTGATGTTGCTGTGTCCCATGATATTTTTTAGTGCATTGAGGTCGTGTGTACGACGAAGAAATACGGTGGCAAAAGTATGTCTACCAACTTTGGCTGACAGATTTTTTGTGATGCCGGCTTCCTTTGCCACTGTTTTCAAATGCTTATTGATCTTCTGATTAGAGAGCATATCCAGGAACAGTTTCCCATCCTTCCTGTTTCCCTTCTTCAGTACGATAATTTTCTGAAGTGGATTGGATAGGGGAACGTGGATCACGCGTGGACGTATGTTCATCATCTTTGCCCGGATATACGTAAATTCCGTTGCGCCGATCTGTTCGATGGTGAGCGCTTTGGCGTCGGAAATATGAAGGGAACTGAAGCACATAAACAAGAAAAACTCCAAAGCCTGATGCGTACTTCCACTGAAAAAGTTGTTTCGATACATCCGGCTGAGTGTTTCCAGTTCTTCTTCCGTCAGAAATTCGGCAGTTGTCTCCTGACATCCCCGGAGCTTCAGGTTCTTTATGGGATTTTCTCTTAACAAATCCCGTTTCACGGCATCATTGAGATACACTGAGATCACCCGGATAGTTTTATTGATTGTCACCTCATTGTTTTTCCGTTTGTTCCGCAGGCTGATCACAAACTGCCGGAACAAGTCTGTCGTCAATTCGCTGAAAAAGATAGTCGGCTTAAACTCCCGAAGCTTATTCAGACACGAAAGATGCTTCTTTTGCGTAGCGATAGATATCTCCTGAAAACGCATTTTTTGATACGCCTCACAAAAAGAGAAAAAATTGGAATAATCGCCATACGAGCGATACTCTTTCCAAAATAACTCTGAAGTTAATTCGTCCCGCCGCAGCCTGTACCTTACAAAAATGTCATTGATAGTTGCCTTGATGTTTGTCAGAATTAAATTTTTATCCTTCGCATACTCATACGAAGCCTTAATGATCCCTTTGTTTTTGTCAAAGAACTCCGGTGAAAGACTAATCTTCGTCGGCACCTCTATCTTTTTCCGATCGATATAAAAGCTGATGTAAATCGGGGCTTCGCCCTTGCCATTTACTTTTTTCTGATACACTGAACACGTTGCCATTCGTTACCTGCACTTATTGTTAAACATGATATTTACCTACACTCAAATATTATAAACCGTTAACCGCCTTACGCGCGAACCACCCAAAACCATTCATACACCTACAAACCACGAAAGGGAATCCCTTTACGGAATTCCCTATATCGTGAATGTTTGTTAAATTGTGGTCCCTCTTTGAAGAGAAAAAGACAGTCGCCCTGCCGGCCAATACAAGCCATGTGGCATTCGGCGAAAAAATCGAAAAGCTACTCGACGGAAGAAGCAGGAACGAAGTAGTCGTTCATGTGGCATTTACGCCTCACGGCAAAAGCGAAGCCATCGCCAACACCTGCTTCCTGAGCCGGTATAAAGATATTGAGTTCCCCAAAGCGGTTATCACGACAACGAGCGAACGCGCCAACGACGGCTTTGACGTGACGGTGAAAAGCGACGCCTTTGCCCGCGGCGTCTTCCTGAGTATCGAAGGGATCGACCATTTCTTTTCCGACAACTATTTCGATCTCCTGCCCGGCGAACCGGTAACCATTCACGTGACAACGCCCCTCGACAAAGCGGTTTTCGACAAACAGCTAAAAGCCATCAGTATAAGCGATGCCTATTAAGATTTACCCAATTGCCCGTTTGTCGTTCGTATAACGGGGGGAAAACAGAAATGCCTCGGCAACCACTCCCTTTTTCTTCGGTACCATCTACCCTTTTCATAAGGAGAGACTATCGGGGCGCTCGGTATGTAGTGATCGTCCTCCATATGGCGAACGATCAATGTGTCGGGAAGAAGGAGCTACTTCTTGCCTGGAAACGAGCTACTTCTTGCCGAAGAAAAAGGGAAGGTCTCCCGTGTCGTTTTATAGGAGGCGTTGATCAGAGATGGCATATCCTGTCGAGGCGAAGGCTAAGCTCTTTTAATTCGCCGGGGGTTTTATTCCCGCCCTGTTCGGTGGTGAGCCATCCTCCTTTGTAGTGTTTCCGGGCTTCTTCGATCACACGTTTCCAGTCGACGTCCCCTTCGGTCAGTTCCACATCGAATCCATCCCAGCGCCCGCTCTTGTCGGCCACTTTTTTGCTAAATTCCTTGATATGGATACGGCCTGTACGTGCTCCCAGTATCTTGATCCACTGTTCAGGCCAGCCATAGACTAAGATATTCCCACAATCGAAATAGAAACCGACATAGTTGCTGTTGAACTGATCAATATAACGGCAGGCTTCAAGCGGGCTGAGAAGAAAGTTGTTCCACACGTTTTCGATGCAGATCTTTACTTTCAGTTTCTCCGCCACCGGAAGCAGCTTTCTGATCTCTTCTGTCGAGCGGTTCCAGCATTCGTCGTACGTAACGGTCTCATTCACGACGCCCGGGACAAGCAGGAACGCATCCGTCCCATACGCTCTGGCATCTTCCATGGCGACCGTTGCCCCTTCAACCCCCTGTTGGCGAACGGCAGGATCGGGATCGGACAGCGGTTTTTTCCAGTGGGTTGAACAGCAGACGCTTGAAGCCACCAATCCGGTCGCTTTCATAGCGGCGATTACCTCTTCGCGGTTCATATGGCTACTCGGTTCGATACCATCGTATCCGGCGGCTTTAACCGCTTTGCATTTATCAAGTATGGAGCCTTCCATCCCGATCGTATCCCACATAATGGATTTCTTAAATGCCGCGCCGGCCTGTGGGGAAGCTGTCTTAGCTGAAGCGAAAGCGCTGGCTCCGATCGACGGCAACGCAAGCGCGCCGGCCGCCCGGATTGTATTCTTTATAAAATGTCGTCTTTGCATGATTGGTCGGTTTAATTTAAGTGATTAGACAGTAGGCGCAACACCTGCCAAAGGAACCTCTTCTTTTATGCCCGGAACTGCTCCGAAGGCATACGTTTGCGGCCCCAGCTTCAAGGTCGAAGCCATGATATCGTCCCAGGTGACGAATTTGCCGGTATAGGCCGATTCGCGTCCCATGATAGCCATCAGGGTGGACTGGACGTGCTGTTCGGTATCGTTGAGCGGCGTGCCGGTGCGGATCGCCGTGACTAAACGGATCAGCTCCTGCACATACGGGTCGGGAACAGCCATCGACTGATCCGCATCCTCCTCCTTGGGGTAGGGATATTTCCAGGCGACGCTGCCATCCGGATTGAAAATCGTATCAAAGCAGTTGGTATACCCTTTCGTCCCGTACACCAATACGCTGTGGTTGTTATCGCATCCCCCGATCTGACGGGAGGTGCAATGCGCCCTGTGTCCGTCGTCGTAAACATATTCGATACTGAAGAAGTCGTACATATCGCCCGTTACGCGCCGTTGCCTGCCACCGGTAGCTTCCGCCCTCACGGGATGCTTGTCGCCCATAAACCAGGACATCATGTCTATCTCGTGGATGAACTGTTCGACCACCAGGTCTCCCGACGTCCAGCAGAAACTCACCCAGTTCCGGAGCATGTATTCCATGTCGTTCCATTCCGGCCGCCGCTGTGCAAACCACAACGCGCCGCCCAAACGCGAGACATGCGCCGATACGATCGTACCGATCGCGCCGCCGGCTACCCGGCGATAGGTCTCTATACAATCTTTTTGCGAACGGCGGATCGTTCCGCTAATGACGGACAGCCCCTTTTGCGCCGCCCTCTTACCGAGTACCAGTATCTGTTTAGCCCCCACAGGGTCTACGGCGCAAGGTTTTTCGATGAAACAGTGTTTTCCCTTGTCAATCGCATAGTCGAAATGCTCGGGGCGGAATACGGGAGGGGTACATAACAGCACCACATCGACTCCCGAATCAATCACTTTCCGGTAGGCGTCGAACCCCAGAAAACAGTTTTCGTCGGCTACCTCCTGCCCTTTCTCCTTTAAGGTAGCCCGGCAGGCATCTAATTTGTCCTGAAAAACATCGCCCAGCGCGGTGACGGTCAATCCACTTCCGGCATCGATGAAATTAACGGCCGCGCCTGTCCCGCGTCCGCCGCACCCGACAAGCCCCGCCTTGAGAGGCCGCCCTTCGGGAGCGGTCGGCAGAATATCGGGAACAACCACCTCTTTTCCTTCTCTTGAAGCGGCAGGTGCACAACCGGTCAAAAAAGCGGGCGTTGATAATGTCGCCATCGCCCCTAATGCAGAACTCTTGAAGAATCCCCGTCGATTAAGTTTCAAATGATCATTCATGGTATGTATGTATTTGTATTAGTAGAATTTGCTAAAGCAACAAAAATACAATAAATGTGGAATTGAATCCTCAAAAAACCAAATAAATGTGGAATTGAATCCTCAAAATATCCGAAAAGGCGTATATTTGCGGAGATAAATCAGTAATAGTGTGGGAATGAAATCTATTTTGTTATTTTGTTTAGTCGCCGTTATGGCCGGCTGTAGTTCCAAACCGCAGGAACTGCCCCGTTTTGTCGTTGTTTCGGATACCCATTTCGGGAGCGAACATGGCGACGGTGCGGTGGTGAAAGTCACCCGTTCGTTGAAAAACCTCTTGTCGAAAGAGCCTTTGGCCGACGCTGTTTTTGTCGTTGGAGACCTGACCGAACGGGGGAAGCCCGAAGAGTATGATCAATTGATATCGGTATTTTCCGACACAGCCTGTGTCCCCAAAGGTGTTGCCGTCTACTTTATGGGCGGGCTTTTCCACGATGCCGTGACCAGCGGCAATTACGATATTTACCGCGCAAAAGTGCCCCAGCCGCTGAACCAATACGTGGAGATCAAAGGCTATCCGTTTATCACCCTCACGGAAGGCGGGCACGACGCCAACTCGGCAATCAATGTCGAAGCGAAGAAATTTCTTTCGGAAAAGATGGCTGACGCCGCCCTCCACTACCCGGGCAAGCCTATTTTTGTCTTTGTCCACATCCCACCGCTAAACACCTGCTACGGCTCTACCGAACGGGACAGTTGGGGTAACGACGTGTTTTTATCCATACTGAACCGTTACCCCCAGGCGATCGTCTTCTCCGGCCATTCGCATTTCCCGCTGGGCGACCCGCGATCGATCCACCAGGGAACGTTCACGACGGTAAATGACGGTAGCCTCAAATACGCCGAAGTAGAACACGGAGTCGTCAACATCGGCTACAAGCCCGAAAATTACATCAATGTCACCGAAGGCGTGATTGTCGATGTGTCGGAAAACGGAGACGTGGAGATCGAACGGTGGGATACCTGCCGGGATGAAGAGATATTGCCCAAATGGATCGTTCAGGCGCCGCACGACGGCAGCCGGTTTACGTATAAAAACCGCGACGGGCTTCCCGCACCTGTTTTTCCCACCGGAGCAAAGCCGGAGGTCGATTGCATCACGGGGGATTCCGTTGTTGTGACTTTCCCGCAGGCGACAGACAACGAAGTGGTACACCATTACCTCATCGAAATAACGGAAAAAGACCGGGTGATCGCCTCTTTCAGCAAGTTTTCGCAGTTCTACCTCAATAGCGAGATGCCGGAAGAGCTTAGCGTCGGTTTCGCCGGATTACCTGCCGGAAAAGAACTCGCCGTGCATGTAAAAGCCATCGATTCATACGACAATCAATCCGCCCCGGTGTCCGCCACATGGGACAACAGGTCAGAGCGTAAGCGGTAATCCGTTATAGAAGTCCAGTATCTTGGCGCGGAAGATGAAGTTATACTTTGCCTGAGCCTGTTCGGACAGGCTTTGTGCATACTTGGTTTTCGATTCGTTGTATTCAAAAACCGTACTCTTCCCGGCATTGTAACGTTCTTCGGCATAGGTGAACGCCTCCTTGCTTGCGTCGACAGACTTTTCGGAAGCCTTGTATTTCTCCTGGGCGGCCGTTGCATTGTAAAAGGCTTGCTGGATCTCTTTATAGAGCGCCTTTTTGCTGTTCTCTACCATTAATTCACGGTTGATGATGTTGATACGCGCCGTGCGCACGCTGTTGCGCACCTGAAAACGGTTGAAAATCGGGATAGAGAGGCTGAAACCGATCGTCTTCCCTTCGTTCGTCTTTAGCTGGTTGCTGAAAGCCATGTTTTTCTGTCCCTCCGGTAGGCCGGTATAGTAGTAATAAAAGCCGTTGCTGTAATTGGCGTTTAGGTTCAGCGTGGGATAGTAACCGGCTTCGGCTACTTTCAGCATCTTCTTCTGGCTTTCCAGCAAGAATGTCTGTTCCCTGATCTGTGGTTTTACCAGAACGGCCTGCTGGTAGATCTGATCCGGCGGCAGGATGCTTCCCATATATTGAGCGACAGCATCGTGGATTTCAGGTTCCTCGATATCAAAACCCTTATCTTCGCGCTCCAGTTCCAGCCGTTGCGCCAGGTCGAGCAGCGCGAGGTCGACATTGTTTTTCGCTTCGACAAGCGTCACCTCATCGTTGGCCAGCTGCGCCTTGATATCGTAGAGTTGGGAAGCGGGCACTTTTCCCGCTCCCACCAACGCCTCCGTTTGTTTCACCTGTGTACGGGTCAGCTCCACCTGCAGCAGGGCGATATGCATCACCTCCTTGTTGTAGAGTACCTGCAAATAGAACGAGGCGATATTCATGGCCAGGTCGTCCTTGGCCTTGTTCAACGTCTCCACGGCAGCCTGCAAATCCAGTTTCCGGGCGGCTATGTCGTTGGATATCCTGAAGCCGTCGAATACCGGCATGTTGAGTTGCAGGTTAAAGGAGGTATTGGC
>JAISQD010000113.1 GCA_031274415.1 Tannerellaceae bacterium
CAACAAATTTTCCGCACTTGGCTTTGCTATCTTTTTCCTACCCATATTATCTCGTTTTATATGATCTGCTGCAAAGGTCGGTATTTTTCATAGCACCTCAAAAAAAGAATTAACCGAAAATTCCGATTCCGATATGGTGGTGGGAACGGATTAATCCATTATCTTTGCGGAAGCAATAATGGTGTAACGGTTTTGCTTTCGCAAAACGGTTAGTAAAAGGGAATCCGGTGAAAGACCGGAGCTGTACCCGTAGCTGTAAGTTCTAATAATTCCTTGGCGTACTCGTTGCCACTGACAATCTGTTGGGAAGGCGGCCGGCAAAAGGAGAACAAGCCAGAAAACCTGCCATTGTTTTTTATACAAATCCTCGGGTGAAGGCGTTTGGTAAACCTGTTTTATATGCATGTATGTTTAAATTGTCGGTTGAAAAAGGCTTGTTAAGTATCGGTATGTGTCTGTTGCTGTCAGTCCATGTGTATGGACAGGAGGCGGATACGACGGTTTATCGCCGGTTGCCTGTGGTAGAAGTGACGGAAAAGTCGCATCCTTCCGCTACCCGCGAAAGCGCTCCGCTCCAGATGATCGACAAGGGCGGCATCGAGCGGTTGGGGTTACAGGAGCTGTCCGAAGCGGTCCGCCGCTTTTCGGGCGTGACGGTGAAAGATTATGGCGGTATCGGCGGCTTGAAGACCGTTTCGGTACGCAGCCTGGGGGCGCAGCATACGGCGGTCAGTTACGACGGCGTATCCATTACCGACGCGCAGAGCGGACAGGTGGACATCAGCCGTTTCTCGTTGGACAACGTCGAAGCGCTCTCCCTTTCCATCGGTCAAACGGACGATATATTCCAGGCGGCGCGGATGTATGCCTCGTCCGGCGTGTTGCGTATCTCGACGCGGATTCCCCGTTTTGATACGAAGAACCACCATATCGAAGGACAGCTGAAGGCCGGACAGTTCGGCCTGTTCAACCCCTCGCTGAGGTACGACCAAAAGCTAAGCCGGCGCTATGCCCTCTCCCTTCATGCCGACTGGCTACGGGCGGACGGGCGGTATCCGTACACCTTTACGAACGGGAATACCGTGACGAAAGAGAAGCGGAACAACAGCGATATCAACAGCCTCAGGACAGAGCTGAACCTTTTTGCCGACTGGGAGAAGGGCGGGACGCTCCGGCTGAAAGGCTACTGGTTTGATTCCGACCGTGGATTGCCCGGGTCGGTGATCCTGTACAACGATTACCACACGGAGCGGCTTCGCAACCGCAACGGCTTCGCGCAAAGCACATACGACCGCCCGTTCAACGATCGTTTCTCTTTCAAGGCACAAGGGAAATTCGATTACGCGCAGACCGGCTACCGGGATTTCCACAGCAAATATATCGACGGCATGCAGAAAGATGTCTACACCCAAAGGGAGTACTATCTTTCGGCAGCCCTGCTGTATACGCCGGCGCGGTACCTCTCTTTCTCGTTCGCCGAAGACCTGTTCATCCATACGCTGGATGCCAATACGCCCGCCTGTGTTTTCCCCGAACGGCTGACTTCGCTATCCGCCCTTGCGGCGCAGTATAAAGATAGCCGCCTCACTGCGACAGCCGTCCTGTCGGGCATCGCCACCGCCGAACGGGTGGAAAAGGGCGAAGCCGCTCCGGGACGCAAACGCCTGTCGCCCACCGTGAGCCTGTCGTACAGGATACTGAACGGGCAGAACCTCCGGGTCAGGCTTTCGTACAAAGACGCTTTCCGTCTTCCCACGTTCAACGACCTCTATTACGACCGCTCGGGCAACCGCCGGCTGAATCCCGAAAGGGCTTCGCAATACAACGCCGGGCTGACATGGAGCGGCGATCTGCCGTATCTGGGGATCGACTATATCAGCCTGACGGCAGATGCCTATTATAATAAAGTATATGACAAGATCGTGGCCATTCCCACGATGTTTATCTGGAAAATGATGAACATGGGAGAGGTCGATATCAAAGGGGTGGACGTGAATCTCTCCGCCCGTTTCCGCTTGCCCGCCTCTATCCGGCTTCAGGTCGACGGCGCGTATACCCTGCAGAAGGCGGTGGACGTGACCGACAGGGAGGCAAAGACCTATAAACACCAGTTGCCCTATACCCCCCTGCATTCCGGTTCGGCCTCCTTCGCCATCGAACATCCGTGGCTCAATGCCGGCTGGCTGCTGACGGCTGTCGGCGACCGCTATTCGCTTCCGCAGAATATGGAGGCCAACAGGATGAAAGGGTATGTGGAGCAGCAACTGTCGTTCAGCCGGACGTTCGCCCTCCGCCGCGCCTCCTCCCTGCGTTTGCAGGCGGAGATTGTCAATGTGGGCAATGTCACCTACGATGTGATCCGTTATTATCCCATGCCGGGACGTTCCTTCAGGGGAAGTATACGGTATGTTTTCTGACTATATTTCAATCATTAATAAAAGAGTATTATGAATGCAAAAAAGTTTATCTCTCTCTCTCTTACCGCTTTATTGATCCTGCTCTCGTTGATATCGTGCGACGACAAGGACAATGATCTGTTGACGCCTGCACAGGCGGTCTCCGACCTCTCCTTTACGGATACGGACCCGGAAACGGGGAAAATCGCCGGAACGCTCACATGGACGCTTCCCGATCCCGAAACAAATATCAACGAATATGTCGTCTACCTGGGAGACAACAACGCGGACAAAAGCGCCGAACTGGGGAAAGTAACGAAAGGGACCACCTCTTTTGACGTCCCCGCAGGGACAGACTACAAAGCGTTCCTGCTGGTCGTGGCGAAGAATGCCGATGGCGAATCCACCAATATCGCCAGCCTCGCCGTGAACGACGTGCAGGTGACTTCGCTCGGTTTCTACATCCTCAACAGAGGGAACTGGAACGAAAACAACGCGTCGCTGGCGTACTACAATTTCACGACAGGCGTATTGACTCCCAACCTCTATAGAAACGCCAACAACGAAGGCTTGGGCGACGGCGCCGAACAGCTGCTTGTCTACGGCTCGAAAGTCTATGTGACGGTGACGACCTCAAGCCGTCTGGTTGTGCTCGAACAGGACGGGAAGTTGATCAAACCGTTTGACATAAGGGACGGGAATGTCCCGCTGCAACCCCGTTGCATGGCGGCGCATAACGGCAAGGTATACGTCAGTTATTATGCCGGACATTCGGTGGCGGTACTGGATACGGCTACGCTCACGATCGAGAAAGAGGTCGGCGTCGGACGTTATCCCGAACAGTTGGCCATCACCGGCGGAAAGCTCTATGTCGCCAATTCGGGCGGACTGGATGGCAGTACTGAAACCGGCTACGGAAAAACGGTTTCGGTGATCGACCTGCAATCGTTCACGGTAGAAAAAGAGATCGAAGTGGTGCTCAATCCCGTTCAGTTGGCCGCCGACAGCCAGGGCGATATCTACCTGCTCTCAAATGGGAACTACGCGAGTGTGGGAAGCGCCTTGCAGCGCATAGACGGCGCGACCGGCACAGTCACCACGATAGGAAACGGCTCGAAGATGACCTTGGTGAACGACAAACTCTATGTCATATACGCACAATACAACGACCCGACTATCACCTACCGGCAATATGATGTGCTGAAAGAGGAGGTGGAAAAAGAATCGTTCATCACGGATGGGACCACCATCACCAGCCCGAACGCCATTGCGGTAGACCCGGTATCAGGAAAGATCTATATCACGGATTTTATCTATGGCTCGACCGGTTCGCTGTACCTCTTTACGGCCGACGGCCGATTGGAGAAGAAAGAGGATACGGGAGGGTATGACGCGATATGGATGACATGCCTGCTCCAATAATGAAAAAGCATTTTTCTCTGTTTATAATCGGTTTGATCTGCTTGGTTGCCTCATGCCGGCAACCGGGCGGTCAACCACCCCTCGCGGAAACGGGCGCCTCTGTCACTGTCCGTTACGCGAAGGGGTTTCGCATCGAACGGCACGAAACGTATACGGCCGTAGAGGTGGTCAACCCGTGGGATACGACCCGCCTTTTGCAACGCTACCTGCTGGTCGAACGGGAACGCCCCCTGCCCGGCAGTCTGCCCGAAGGGACGATCCTCCGGACGCCGCTGCAAAACGTGGCGGTCTATACCTCCGTACATGCCTCGATCATCAGCCTGCTGGGCGAAACCGGCCGGATCACCGGCGTATGCGAACCCCAGTATGTGGCCTCCCTGCCGGTGCTGGAAGGGGTACGTGCCGGACGGATTACCGACCTGGGTACGGCCACTTCGCCCGATGTGGAAAAGATGATGGACATAGGGACGGAATACATTATCGCCTCCCCTTTCCAGAACAGCCATTACGGGCAGGTCGAAAAGTTGGGTATCCCCATTATCGAAGCGGCGGACTATATGGAGGCGCATCCGTTGGGACGGGCGGAATGGGGACGTTTCTACGGCTTGCTGTTCCATCAACAGGCGCTGGCCGACTCCATCTTCCGCGAAACGGAAGCGAATTACCTCTCCCTCAAAGCGCTGGCCGAAACCGCCCCGGCACGCCCCACCGTCCTGTCGGAGAAGCGTTACGGCTCTTTCTGGTATGTGCCGGCTGGAGAGAGTTATATCGCCCATCTCTTTGAAGATGCCGGAGCGGATTACCTGTTCGGGGATCTACCCGGGCAAGGCAGTACGCCGTTAGCTTTTGAGACGGTATTGGACAGGGCGATTCATGCGGATTTCTGGTTGATCAAATACAACCAGGAGGAAGAGATGACCTATCGCGATTTGCGTATGGAATATGCGCCTTACCAACACTTCGACGCCTATACGAAACACGCCATCTATACCTGCAATACGGGGAAAACGCCTTACTACGAAGAGTCGCCCATCCATCCCGATTACCTGCTGAAAGACCTGATCCGGCTGTTTCATCCCGGTCTGCTGCCCGGTTACACGCCGCGCTATTACCGGAAAATGTTCTGAGTTGAGAGTTGAGAATTGAGAGTTGAGAGTTGGGAGGCTCTCGGAGAGAGCTAACATAGCTAGGCAGCACCATCAGGGTGCTGTATAAAACAACACGGTAAAAGAGGTTTGCCTTCGATAGAGGCAGAGGTGGGTGGCTCTCAACTCTCAACTCTCAACTCTCAATTCTTGAATAGCTCCGGAAAATTGACTAACTTGCGCCCTCATATAATCGGTGACATAGATGAAAGATTTTCTTCGTATCCTGAGGCGGTTCGTGCCTCCTTACAAAAGCTACCTGGTCATGAATATCGTGTTCAATGTCCTGTCGGCTATTCTGAACCTTTTTGCCTTCGCCCTGATCATCCCTATCCTGCAAATCCTGTTTAAGGTCAACGATCAGGTATACACCTATACCGCATGGGATTTCCCTCCCGAAAGCTGGGAATCATGGAAGGAGTTGCCCAGCCTGATACAGGATAACTTCTTATGGTATGTCAGCCACCTGATCGAGACGCATGGCGGATCTTTTACCCTGGTTATATTGGGTGTTTTCCTGATCGGGATGACCTTCCTGAAAGTCGTTTCCATGTATATGGCCTTCTACACCATGATCCCTATCCGTACAGGCGTGGTACGCGATATACGGAATCAGATCAACCGGAAAATAACCGGCTTGCCGTTAGGCTTTTTCTCGGAAGAGAGAAAGGGAGATATTATCGCGCGCGTATCCGGCGATGTGAACGAAATTGAGACCTCTATTATGAGTTCGCTGGATATGATATTTAAAAACCCGATTATGATTTTGATCTATCTGATCGGTCTGTTCATCATCAGTTGGCAATTGACGCTGTTTGCCCTGTTCCTTCTTCCTGTAGCCGGCTATGTGATGGGGCAGGTGGGGAAGAAGCTGAAACGGAGATCGTTGTTGGGACAGGAGCAATGGGGATACCTGATGAGCCAGCTGGAAGAAACGTTGGGTGGCTTACGTGTGATTAAGGCGTTTAACGCCGAAAAGAAAATACAGAACCGGTTTGAGAAAAGCAATGAGGTATTCCGCCGGACAACGAACAGGGTTTACCGCCGCCAGCAGATGGCGCATCCCATGAGCGAATTTTTGGGGACGGTGACGATCGCTATCGTCTTGTGGTATGGGGGCGGTTTGATTCTGAACGATAACAGTTCGATCGACGCGTCGACATTCATCTTTTATTTGGTGGTCTTTTACAGCATCATCAACCCCGCGAAAGATTTGAGTAAAGCGACATATGCCGTGCAAAAAGGATTGGCGTCGATGGAGCGTATTGATAAGATCCTCATGGCGGAGAGTACGATTAAAGATCCTGTTTGTCCGGAAAAGGTCGCCCTGAATGAACAAATCGTGTACCGCGACGTATGGTTCAGGTATCAGACGGATTGGGTATTGAAAGGGATAGACCTTGTTATAGACAAGGGGAAGACCATCGCCCTGGTCGGTCAGTCCGGCTCGGGAAAAAGTACGCTGGTCGATTTGCTTCCCCGCTTTTATGATGTGAATAAAGGACAGATTACGATCGACGGCGTCGATGTCAGGGACGTGACGCTTTATGACCTGCGGGCATTGATGGGGAATGTCAACCAGGAAGCCATCCTGTTCAACGATACGTTCTATCATAATATCGCCTTTGGCGTCGAGCAGGCGACTGAGGAGCAGGTGGAAGAGGCCGCCCGTATCGCCAATGCACACGAGTTCATCATGGCTTCGGAAGAGGGATACCAGACGAATATAGGGGATCGCGGCGGTAAACTTTCCGGCGGACAACGGCAACGCATCAGCATTGCACGGGCGATATTGAAGAATCCGTCGATATTGATCCTGGACGAAGCCACTTCCGCTTTGGATACCGGGTCGGAACGGTTGGTTCAGGAAGCGTTGGAAAACCTGATGAAGAACCGCACAACCATCGTCATTGCCCACCGCCTGTCGACCATCCGCAATGCAGACGAGATCTGTGTGATGCACGAAGGAGAAATCGTGGAACGCGGCAGACATGAAGAGCTGTTTTCCCTTGGCGGATATTACAGGAAATTATGTGACATGCAAAGCTTTTAATTTAATATAGAATACCAGATGAAAACGTACAATCTTTTCGTGTTCGTTGTTTTACTGGCCGGATGCAGTTTGCCGGATGTGAAAGACGAGAAATCCATGGCCTATCATTTCAATGCTCCCGCTACGGTGTGGGAAGAGACCTTCCCGCTTGGAAACGGCCGGCTGGGGATGATGCCTGACGGGGGAATAGACAAAGAGGTCTTTGTCCTGAACGAAATATCCCTGTGGTCGGGGAGTAAACAGGATACGGATAACCCGGAAGCCGCCAAGTCGTTGACGGCTATCCGGCGGTTGCTCTTTGAAGGGCGGAATGATGAGGCACAGCAGTTGATGTACCGCACATTTGTCTGTAAAGGCGCAGGGAGCGGATATGCACAAGGGGCGAACCTCCCGTATGGAAGTTACCAGATGCTGGGAAACCTGACGTTGGATTATACCTATGCGGACGAGAAAGACCCGGTCGTCTCCTACCGGCGTGAACTCCGGTTGGACGACGCCATAGCGTCCGTCGCCTTTAAAAAGGGAATGGTCAATTACCGGCGTGAAGCGTTTACCTCTTTTTCAGGCGATTTGGGGGTGATCTCTTTGACGACTGACGTCGACAATGCACTGAACTTCTCGTTAGGTGCGGATCGCCCGGAATGTTTTGCCGTCTCTGTGGACGGGAAAGACCTGGTCATGCAAGGGCAGTTGACGAACGGGACAGACGGGAACGGGATGCGTTACGGCCTCCGTATCCGGGTGATATTGCCTAAGGGAGGGACGGTCAGTCCGGCGGAGAACAGGCTTGCTGTCCGGGGTGCTTCGGAAGCGGTTATTCTGGTGAGCATGGCGACCGATTACTTCACGCCGGATGTCGAATCCCGGATCACCTCCCTCTTGGCCGCTTCGGAGAAGAAAGGGTATTTTGTGCTGAAAAAGGAGCATACGGCCGCCTATAAGCAGCTGTTTAACAGGGTGAGCTTAGACCTGGGACGGACAGGGAAAGAGGAGCTGCCGATCGACGAGCGCCTGGCCGCATTTCTCACCGACAGGAACGATCCGGGACTGCCGGCCCTGTATTTCCAGTTTGGACGCTATCTGCTTATTTCCTCTACGCGCCCCGGCTTGCTTCCTCCCAACCTGCAAGGCCTTTGGTGTAATACGATACAAACGCCATGGAACGGCGATTACCATTTGAACATCAATCTGCAGATGAACCTGTGGCCGGCTGAGGTCACCAACCTGTCGGAGCTTCACCTGCCTTTGGTCGAATGGACAAAACAACAGGTGGCGAGCGGCGAGCGGACGGCCAAAGTCTTTTATAACGCACGCGGCTGGGTGACGCATATTTTAGGTAATCCGTGGGAATTTACCGCACCGGGCGAACATCCGTCGTGGGGATCGACCAATACCTCCGCCGCCTGGCTGTGCGAACATCTCTATATGCATTACCTCTATACCTTGGATAAAGCATACCTGAAAGAGGTCTATCCGGTCATGAAAGGTGCGGCGCTTTTCTTTGTCGACATGCTGGTCGAAGACCCGGAAAGCCATTATTTAGTCACTGCGCCGACCACCTCTCCCGAGAATACGTTTAAATTACCAAACGGCCATTCGGCAAGCATTTGCGCCGGTTCGACGATGGATAACCAGATCGTGCGCGAACTTTTTACTAATGTCATAGAGGCTGCCGGAATCCTGCGTGTTGACGACGACTTGGCAAAAGAGCTGGCGGCCAAACGGGATCGGTTGATGCCTACCACCATAGGAGAGGACGGCCGTATCATGGAATGGCCTCTTCCCTACGAAGAGGCAGAGCCGCACCACCGCCATGTGTCGCATCTATATGGCTTGTATCCGGGCAATGAGATATCCGTTCTAACGCCTGAATTGGCGGAAGCCGCCCGTCAAACGTTATATGCCCGCGGAGACATCAGCACCGGCTGGTCTATGGCATGGAAAATCAACTTCTGGGCACGCCTGCACGATGGAGACCATGCCTACAAGCTCCTTGAGAACCTGTTGTCTCCCTGTTTGAAAAAGGAGGTCGACTATGTCTCCGAAGGGGGTAGTTATCCGAATCTTTTTTGCGGACATCCCCCTTTCCAGATAGACGGAAACTTCGGCGCATGTGCCGGGATCGCCGAAATGCTGATCCAAAGCCATACCGGAAGGATCGAATTTCTTCCCGCGCTACCTTCCGCATGGAAAAAGGGCAGTTTCAAGGGGTTGAAAGTACGCGGCGGAGGAGAGGTCTCGGCCAAATGGTCGGAGGGATTATTGACTGAAGCCGTTTTAAAGGCCGATGTTGCCGGGACGTACCGTATTCTCCTCCCCCGTCACGCAACAAACCTAAACATCAAAGTCAACCAAAAGTCCATTTCCCTTCCGGTTGTAGACGGCTTGTTGACCATCGACATGAAAGAGCATGACGAGCTGTTGATGCAACTTTAAAGAGTTGAGAGTTGAGAATGGAGAGTTGAGAGTTGAGAGGCTCTCGGAGAGAGCATACATAGCTATCGACAGGTGATTTGACGAGGGCAAAAACAGTACTGGCTCTATACCGTTTGGTGTGGGTATTAGGAAAGTCCCCGCAGGGGACGGGATGTGCATAACCGGATGTGGAACCGAAGGCGCAACTTCCGGATAACCAAGCATCTACATCGCGCCAAGTCCCGTGCGGGACGACCGGTTTCCTAATTTACGATACATCCGTCATTGCGAAGGCGAAGCCTGGCGCCATCCAGAAGGTACACACATACGCACCTCTGGATTGCTTCACTGCCTTCGCAATGACGGATACTATTTGATTTTCAGTTGATTGCGATTCGTCGTCATTATAACCGAGCGAAGCGAGTGGAGACATCCTCCAACCCAAGAACGCCCCCCGTCATCATAAGTCCGCTATTCACTATTTTTATTTTCATTTCTCGTTTTTTATTCGTATAATTGTCACGAACCTAATGGTTTCATCTAAAAACATATGATACTAACAATTTAAAACTTATTTTTTCATGAAAAAGCTTCTTTTAATTGGTATGATTTTCGCTTTTGTAGCGCTTCTTACCGGTTGCACGGCAAAGAATGAATTGGATGCCGCACTTGAACAGATACCAACTGCCACGACGCAGGCAATTCCTGAAGAAGCTATTTTTGAGGGAGTTAAAACGTTTGGAATAATTCATGGGCCTTGTGGAACAATTACCTATCAGAATAGAATAGGAAACGATTTTAGTCAAGCATTGGATTCTTTGATAAAATTAGACAAACCATTTTTGGAAGGATTGACAAGCGATGAATACTACGTAGAAAAAGAAACTGTTACGGTTGATTTTAACTATGATGACAGACTATTCAGTGCAATTGGTTTTCGACGGATCAAAGATGGTGTCTATATTTTTTCGCTGAGTTCTGTACTTGACAGTAAAGGCAATCATTTTGTAATTAATTGGTGTGAAGATTAGCCGGCTAATGCCAAACTCACGCTGATTCATTGCGTATCAAACAAATTGCCTATCTTTGTTCTGGTAAGTAAATAAAGAACAAAGCATATGGTCATGAAGAACTACGGGTTTGTAAAGGTTGCGGCGGCTGTTCCACGGGTATTGGTGGCGGATTGTTTTTATAATATCCGGGAGATTGAAGGGTTGATACGTAAGGCGGCGGCGGAGAAGGTTCAGTTGATGGCTTTTCCCGAATTATGCATTACAGCCTATACCTGTCTCGATCTGTTTGCGCAACAGACGTTGCTCGACAATGCTGAGGAGGCGTTGTTAAAGCTCGTTGGCGATACGGCAGACCTGGCTATTTTCACCATTGTAGGCCTGCCTCTTGCTACGGACGATGGGCTTATTAATGCCGCGGTAGCTTTTCAGAAAGGAGAAATACTCGGGGTCGTTCCCAAGACCTATCTTCCCAATTGCAAAGAATACCAGGAACAACGCTGGTTTACGGCGGCGAATGAGTTGACCGGCGGGGCGGTCAGCCTGAAAGGGAAAGCCTATCCTGTGTCTAACGGGTTGCTGTTCCGGGACAGGCATGTGACGGTAGGCATTGAAATATGCGAAGATTTGTGGACGCCTGTTCCGCCAAGTTCCCTTTTGGCCATGAGGGGGGCGAACGTGATCTTCAATCTTTCGGCCAGTAATGAACTGATTGGGAAACACCGTTATCGCCGTTCGTTGGTCGGCCAGCAGTCGGCGCGTTGTATAGCAGGTTATGTGTATGCCATGGCCGGCTTTGGTGAATCGAGTACCGATCTGGTTTTTGCCGGTGGAGGGATGATTGCCGAAAACGGGCGGATACTGCAGGAATCGGAACGGTTTGTGTTGGACGAACAGTTGGTTGTCAGCGAGATCGATATCGCCGGATTGGAGAACGACCGGCGGGTGAACCGCAGTTTCAGGCGCGGGACGGCGATCCTGTTACCGGAAGAGACGACGGAGATTCCATTCAGCCTGCCTGACTATCCGGGAGGCTTTACGTTGACCAGGATCATTGACCCACATCCTTTTACGCCTCCGGGCGATGCCTTGAAAGAGCGTTGCGAGGAGATCTTCAATATACAGGTAGCCGGTTTGGCCAAACGGGTGGTGCATACCCATGCCCGGACAGCCATCATCGGCATATCCGGCGGATTGGATTCGACATTGGCTTTGCTGGTGGCGGTTATGGCGTTTGACGCATTAAAAATCCCCCGTACGCAGATACAGGGGATCACCATGCCGGGATTCGGCACAACGGGGCGTACCTACCGCAATGCCGTCGACCTGATCCGTTCGCTGGGCGTTACCTTTCGTGAGATACCGATCGGGAAGGCCTGTTTACAGCATTTCGAAGAGATCGGGCACGACCCGTCCGTACAGGATATTACGTATGAAAACACGCAGGCGCGCGAGCGTACCCAAATCATCATGGATATCGCCAACGAGGAGAACGGGCTGGTAATAGGGACGAGCGACCTTTCCGAACTGGCGCTCGGCTGGACGACCTACAACGGCGACCATATGTCGATGTACGGTGTCAATGCCGGTATACCCAAGACTTTAGTGCGGTCTCTTGTCGAATGGATCGCCCGTAATAAGATGGATGACGGATCGAAAAGGACGTTGCTGGATATCGCGGATACGCCGGTCAGCCCCGAATTGATTCCTGCCGGCGAGAACGATGATATCCTGCAGAGGACGGAAGATCTCGTCGGGCCGTATGAACTGCACGATTTCTTCCTGTACCATTTCCTGCGCTTCGGCGCTACGCCTTCCAAGATCTATTTTCTGGCGCAAAACGCTTTTGGCGGTACCTATGACAGGGAAGTTATCAAACGGTGGTTGCGCCTCTTTTTCCTCCGTTTCTTCTCACAACAGTTCAAACGCAGTTGCCTTCCCGACGGGCCTAAAGTGGGTTCGGTCAGTCTTTCTCCCCGTGGCGACTGGCGTATGCCAAGCGATGCCAGCGCGGCGCTCTGGCTTAAAGAGGTGGATGAGCTGGATGGATAAACCCAAGACAGACAGGCATGTCTACATGGATATCCTTGTGTATGTTACGCAATAAACCGGTATGCCGGTCTATCTCAAATACCTCTACCACGTTCTGATCCCGGCTGGCCGACAGGAGGAACTTCCCGTCGGGGCTAATGACGAAGTGACGGGGGTGGCGGCCTGTCGGCTGATACCCCACCTTGGTCAACATCCCGTTTGACGGGTCGATGGAAAAGACGGCAATACCGTCGCCTTTCAGCCGGTTCGACACATACAGGAACCGGCCGTCGGGCGTCAGGTCTATACCTGCGCTTCCTTTCGCATGAAGCGTATCGGCCTGAATCGTCTGAAACGCCGAAAGATGGCCGTCGTCGCAGGTAAAGGCGGTCACCGCCCCGGATAGTTCGTTGATGAGATAGAGATACCCGCCCGACGGATGGAACACGAAATGGCGCGGCCCTGATCCGTCCTCCACCTTAAAGGCGGTAAGCGATTCTTCTTTGATATACCCGCCGTTCCCCGAATCGGTCGTTTCAAACCGGTAGAGATGATCTGTCCCCAGGTCGGAGGCAAACAGATAACGCCCGTCCGGAGAGAACTTGACACAATGCAGGTGCGGGCTTTTCTGCCGTTCGGGATCGACCCCTTTCCCTTCGAAAGCGATGACTTGTGACACAGGCGACAGCGTCCCGTCCGGCCGGATGGGGAATACGGAAATAGAGCCTCCTCCATAGTTTGCCGTCACGACGCATCTCTTCCGCTTGTCGATGTCGATATGGCAGGGCGCCGCTCCTTTGGTCTCCTCTGCGTTGAGGAGATGCAGCGTACCCGTTTCGTTGTCAAAAGAGAGGGCGTTGGCATAAGAGGGATCGTCATTTTCCGTCACGGCATAGACGAATGTCCGCGTTTTATCCGTCACAAAATACGAGGGATTCTCCACTGCCGCCATACTGACATAGGCCGATTCCCCGGTAACGGGATCAAACGAATACACATAGACACCTTCGCTCAACTGTAAGGTATACGTACCAATTAACACATATAACATGCTGTTCATGATTGTTTTTTTATGTCTGTTTTCTTACTTGTTCCAAGCATTATTCTTCATATAGCGGACAAAATTAGAAAAAGATTTCTTAACTTGCACCCTGTTTTAGGTACTATAAAAGACTTGGATAAATATGAGACATTTTACTTGTGTACAGGATATCGGCGATCTGAAAGAGGCGGTTAACGAAGCGTTAGACATCAAGAAAGACCGCTTTCGGTTTACAGCGCTGGGAAAGAACAAGACGCTGCTGATGGTATTTTTCAACTCCAGCCTGCGTACCCGTCTGAGTACGCAGAAGGCAGCTATGAACCTGGGGATGAACACCATCGTATTGGATGTAAACCAAGGGGCATGGAAGCTGGAGACCGAGCGCGGCGTAGTGATGGACGGCGATAAAAGCGAGCATCTTCTGGAAGCTATTCCGGTGATGGGCTGCTATTGCGATATGATCGGCGTCCGTTCTTTTGCCCGCTTTGAGAGCAAGGAAGAGGATTATGGGGAACAGATCCTGGAGCAGTTTATCCGCTATTCGGGGCGGCCGGTGTTCAGTATGGAAGCGGCTACCCGCCATCCGCTGCAAAGCTTTGCCGACCTGATTACGATCGAAGAATACAAAAGAACGGCCTGCCCGAAAGTGGTCATGACATGGGCGCCCCATCCGAAAGCGTTGCCACAGGCCGTTCCCAACAGTTTTGCCGAATGGATCAATGCCGCCGGTTACGAGCTTGTCATCACCCATCCCGAAGGGTATGAGCTGGATCCGGTGTTTGTCGGACATGCCAGGGTTGACTATGACCAGAAAAGGGCGTTTGAAGGCGCCGACTTTGTGTATGCCAAGAACTGGGCGGCTTATGCCGATCCCCATTACGGACAGGTTCTGAATAAAGACCGGAACTGGACGGTCGACGCCGGGAAAATGGCGTTGACCAACGAGGCCCGGTTCATGCACTGCCTGCCCGTAAGACGGAATATGATTGTGACGGACGACGTGATAGAAAGTCCGCAAAGTATTGTGATTCCCGAAGCTGCCAACCGGGAAATAGCTGCGCAAACCGTATTAAAGAGACTTTTAACGCCGGAATAACACCTATCGGGTATGAACAAATTCATCCGCTATATTTTTTCAGTGCTTTTCTTTTTGCTCCTCCCGCTTCAATCCGGGGGGGCAGAGTTACCCGTCGTCTATAAGATAGATATCAAAAAGGAGATTAACCATACGACCCGGTTATACCTGAGCAATGGATTGGCTAAAGCGCAAGAGCTGGGGGCAACCGCCGTATTGATCCATTTGAATACGTATGGCGGATTGGTCGACGCTGCTGATTCCATGCGGACCGCTATTTTGTACAGCCCTGTACCGGTGTATGTCTTTATCGACAACAACGCCGCTTCCGCCGGCGCATTGGTCTCTATCGCCTGCAAGAAGATCTATATGCGCAAAGGCGCCAATATCGGTGCGGCGACGGTTGTCGGGCAAACGGGCGAAGCCATGCCCGACAAATACCAGTCGTATATGCGTTCGACCATGCGTTCGACAGCTGAAGCGCACGGAAAAGATACGGTGATAGCGGGAAGGGATACGACCTACCGGTGGATACGCGACCCCGTTATCGCCGAAGCGATGGTGGATGACCGCGTCGCCATCCCCCAATTGATCGATACCGGTAAGGTATTGACCCTGACGGCCGGAGAGGCCGTGCAATGGGGATATTGCGACGGTATTGCCGAATCGGTGGATGACGTGGTTACCCGTTATCTGGGGTATCCCTCCTACGAATTGGTCGCTTATGCGCCCTCATGGCTCGACAATGTAAAAGGATTCCTGATGAATTCCTTCGCCCAGTCGCTGCTGATCCTGATTATTCTCGGCGGTATCTATTTCGAGTTACAGACGCCCGGCATCGGCTTTCCTTCCGCTGCCTCTGTCGTTGCGGCTGTTTTGTATTTCGCTCCGCTGTATCTTGACGGGTTGGCGCAGAATTGGGAGATCATGGTCTTTGTCGCGGGGGTGCTGTTGATTGTGGCGGAGATATTTGTGATACCCGGCTTCGGCGTATCCGGTGTCAGTGGCATAGTGTGCGTGATTGTCGGGCTGACCGTTGCGCTGCTGAATAATACGGATTTTAATTTCGAAGGCGTGACAACCCCTGAGATCGGGCGGGCGACATTCACCGTCCTAATGGGATTGGTCTCGGGGTTTTTCCTGATGATCTGGCTTTCGAATAAGATTGGCGGTAAGGGATTGTTCCGGAGAGTGGCGTTGGACGCCGATCTTGAAGAGGCGGTTTCGAGTCCCCGCCTAACCGGCTTGATCGGGAAAGAGGGAGTTGCCGCTACCGTTTTGCGGCCTTCCGGGAAAGTATGGATTGAGGGAGAGCTGTATGATAGCGTGTCCGATTCGGGCTTTATCGAAAAAGGGAAGGCAGTCAAAGTGATCCGTGCTGAAAATGCACAGGCGTATGTTCAATTAATCGACAAATGAATTATATAGGCATCATACCGGCGCGTTACGCATCTACCCGTTTTCCGGGAAAACCATTGGCCGACCTGGGTGGTAAACCGATGATACAACGTGTCTATGAACAGGTTCAAGGCATACTGGACGCCGTATACGTGGCGACCGACGACGTCCGTATCGAAGCGGCTGTCAACGCCTTTGGAGGTCGTGTGGTCATGACGTCCGACCGGCACACAAGCGGGACAGAGCGTTGCTGTGAAGCGTACCGGAAAATCGGGCGGAAATACGACGCCATCATCAACATACAAGGCGATGAGCCTTTTATAGAACCCGAACAGATAGAGCTGCTGAAAAGCTGTTTCACGGATCACCATGTACAGATAGCCACATTGGTCAAACCTTTTCTGCCGACGGATGATGTTGAAACGGCGTTGTGTAACCCCAATTCCCCCAAGGTCGTACTGAACCGGAACGGTGAAGCGATCTATTTCAGCCGCTCCGTTATCCCCTATCTGCGGGGAGAGGATCATACGAAGTGGCTTGCCCGTCATGTCTATTACAAACATGTGGGATTGTATGCTTATCGCGCCGGTGTGCTGGAAGAGATCACGCAGCTGCCGCAATCCCCGTTGGAACTGGCCGAAAGCCTTGAGCAGCTCCGCTGGTTAGAGAACGGATATACGATAAAAGCCGCCGTTACCCGGCAGGAAACCATCGGGATCGATACGCCGGAAGACATGGAGCGGGCGTTAGCCTATTTAAGAAGTCGTCGAATGTGAACCGGCAGGGCGGGAATATGGAGAGTTTTACATACCATGATGCGGGACAGATCGCGTATGCCGGCGCGTTGGAGATGCAGACACAGGCTTTCAACTCCTTGCTTGAAGAGAAAGCGAATGGAAGACAGGGCGTAAACAAGCTGTTCTTTTGTGAACACCAACCCGTATTCACACTGGGAAAGAACGCTGCCGGATCCAACCTGCTGGTCTCCGAAAAAATGTTGCAACAACAAGGTATCGCTTTGTATCATACGAACCGCGGGGGAGATATCACCTTTCATGGCCCCGGCCAGATAACCGGTTATCCGGTATTTGACCTGGAGTATTGGGAGATGGGATTGAAACAGTATGTGTATGTATTGGAGGAGATCATGATCCGTTTTCTTGACCTGTATGGCATTGCGGCGGGAAGATTAAAAGGCGCCACGGGCGTATGGATAGAACCGCACACCGGACGGGACAGGAAAATATGCGCCATCGGATTAAAAAGCAGCCGGTATGTGACCATGCATGGCTTTGCACTCAACATCAATACCCGCCTGACTCACTATACATACATCAACCCATGCGGCTTTACGGATAAAGGGGTGACTTCGCTGGAGAAGGAGACAGGCGTCGTGCAGGATATCGAATGCTGCAAAAAACAGCTGCTCATGCTCTTCAGGGAAGCGTTCCCATTCGCTTGTCATCCAAAAGATACAACGTTGTCGTAATATGGAATCCACGTCGGAATTGAACATATTAAAACGTCTGTTGGAAGAGTATCAGGGAAGGCTGGTTCGCTTTGCTTATTCATACGTCAGGGATTGGGGCGTGGCGGAAGATTTTACCCTTGAGGCTTTTATGTATTATTGGGAGAACCGCCGGACGTTAACGCCCGGGACGAATGCCCCGGCCTATATCCTTACCATCGTCAAACATAAGTGCTTGAATTACTTAGAGCACTTGCAGGTAAAAGAGGGGGTGGCTGAGAAGCTGAGGAACCATGCCGCCTGGGAATTGCAGATGCGCATCGCTACCCTCGAAGCCTGCGAACCGAATGAGTTGTTCACGTCCGACATGCAGGAAATTGTCCGGAAAACACTCGCTGGCTTGCCTGCACAGACCCGCCGGATTTTCAGTATGAGCCGCTACGAGAATAAATCCCATAAGGAGATCGCCGCCCAATGCGGGATGAGTGTGAAAGGTGTGGAGTTTCACATCGCCAAAGCCCTGAAGATTTTGCGCCAAAACCTGAAAGATTATTTCCCCTTACTAGGGATGTTGCTCTCTGAACTGCTATACTAGTAGCAGGGCATTTTGCCGCAACATATATCATGGAGAGAAACACATTATACAAATTCTTTGAAGGCTTGACTTCTCCGGAGGAGGAAAAGCATATCCGGCAATGGATGGAAGCCTCGTCAGAAAACAGGGAAACATTCTTGAAAGAGAGGACGTTTTTCGATGCCTTGACTTTGCTTTCAGACGCCGTCCCTGTCAAGAGAAAAGCGACGCTCGGGCAGCAATGGATGAGAGCCGCTGTCGTCGGCATTCTCACGCTGCTGGGGAGTTATTTCTACCACCACTGGCCGTTGGCGGAAGAAGCGATTGCGATGCAGACTATTTTCGTGCCGCCCGGACAGCGGGTCAACCTCATTTTGCCCGACGGAACAGAGGTATGGCTCAATGCCCGCACCACACTGAAATATCCCGTATCGTTCCACACCGGGGAAAGAGCCTTGGAACTGGATGGCGAAGCCTATTTCGAGGTAGCGCCGAACAAAAAGCATCCCTTCGTGGTACATACGGCGAGAGGAAAAGTCAAAGCCTTGGGCACAGGCTTCAATGTGGATGCCTATTCGTCTGAAAGTACGTTCGTCACCTCACTTATGCACGGCAGTATACAGGTCAAACTACCGGGAGACCCATCCGACGGCCTTCTCCTGCAGCCCGGCCGGAAAGCCGTCTGGCAGGAAGGCGACAGCTTGCTGCACGTGGAAACGATAGACGATTATGCGGTTTACCGCTGGGTGGAAGGGCTGATATGCTTTAAAGACAAGCCTGTTTCGGCTATAATGAAAGAGTTTGAGAAGTATTACGGCGTACGTATTGACGTCAGGAACCAGCAGGTGTTGAAGTATTCTTATACCGGCAAGTTCAGGCATACCGATGGGGTAGACTATGCCCTGCGGGTGCTGCAGAAAGATGTCAGTTTTAAATATGTTAGAGATGACGAAAGCCAGACGATCAGCATCGACTAAGCTATTGAGACCATGATTTAAAGTTGTTTATTCTTAAATTATACCGCCTATGGAAATAAAATGATCAGCGATTGCAAAAAATGCCGGCAAGTGTCCTACCACCTGCCGACACCAATCAACACAATTATTAAAAAACAACAGTATTAATTTCAACACAACAAAAGTATGGAAAATAAATCTTTGATAGGAGGATGTTATCTGAAAAATCCTCAATTAAAACAAATCTTTAGAATTATGAGGATCACTACTTTTCTATTGACACTTTGTGTGTTCTGTGCGTATGCGGCAGACACACATTCTCAAAATGCCAGGGTAAGTATCAGTAAGAAAGCCACATCACTGGATGAAATACTGAATGAAATAGAGAGCCAGACGGACTATCTATTTATTTACAATAACCAGGTGAACGTGAATCGTCGCGTATCGGTTAAGGTGAAAAACAAACCGGTCAAGTATGTATTGGATAATCTGTTGAAAGATACGGATATTGACTACTCGATGGAAGGTACGCATATCGTATTGATCCGAAGAGAATCCCCAGCCCACCAACCAAACGCCCCTGTGGTTCAGCAAAACACCAAAACGATAACAGGGGTTGTCACCGACAATAACGGCGAGGCGATTATCGGAGCCAATGTCGTGGAAAAAGGCACCACCAACGGGGTGATCACCGATATCGACGGCCGCTTTACACTGAATGTAAGCCAGGGAGCCGTGCTGACGGTTTCGTATGTCGGGTACCTGCCGCAGGAAGTAAGCGTCGGAAACCAGAGTTCACTGGCGATCGAACTGAAGGAAGATACCCGGACGCTTGATGAGGTGGTGGTGATCGGGTATGGCTCGGTCAAGAAATCAGACCTGACAGGGTCGGTTGCTTCCGTGTCGTCCCGTTCGTTTAAAGACCAGCCCATTACCCGTGTGGAAGACGCTATCCAGGGGCGTATGGCCGGGGTCGACGTACAGGCCATCAGCGGAGCGCCGGGCAGTGATATCAAGATCCGTGTCCGCGGAGCAAGTTCCATCAACAAGAGCAACGACCCCTTATATGTGGTCGATGGTATCGTTTCCTCGTCCGGCTTGGCAGGAATCAATCCGGCGGATATCTCCTCCATTGAAGTGCTGAAAGATGCTTCTTCTACAGCCATTTATGGCTCTCGCGGCGCCAATGGGGTGGTGCTGATTACGACCACCAGAGGCTCGTCCGAGCACCGTACCGTCACCTTTGATGCGGAAATGGGCTTTTCCAATGTACCGAAGAAATACGATTTGCTGAATGCCTACGAATATGGCCAGGCGCTGAACGACATCCGGGGCTATGAAGTGATTGGCGCAGCCGACATGGAAGCGTATAAAAACGGGACCAAAGGGATTGACTGGCAGGACGTCATTTTCCGTACCGGTATTACCCAGAATTACAAATTAGCCATTTCGGGAGGCAGCAAAGACACGCAGTATATTGTTTCGGGCAATGTGCTCGACCAGACCGGTATCACGGAAACAACCCAATTTGAACAGTATATTTTCCGCACCAATCTGACGACCAAAGTGACGAACTGGCTGAATATTACAAGCGACGTCAGGCTTTCGCACAATAAGTCCCACAATAACAATCTGCATAGCGATAATAAGAATAATGTGGTAGGCGTGGCGATCAATTATTCTCCTACGATGGAGCTGATCGACCCTGAGACAGGGTATTATGCGAAAGACCCCTATAACTCAATTATGGACAATCCGTATGCTTTGCTGCAAAACACCGCCGATCTCTTGTCGAACTCTGCCAATGGAATGGTAGACTTCCGCTTCGACATCGTCAAAGGGCTGACCTTTTCGGTCATTGCCGGCATAAACTACAACGACCGGAAGACCTACGCCCTGAATCTGAAAACGACAGCGGGCAGCCCTAACAGTATGAACAATGAAGACCAGTACCG
>JAISQD010000118.1 GCA_031274415.1 Tannerellaceae bacterium
GCACTGTATCCTGCCTACGAACTTTCATCCGTTCTGACGAGTATCGCGTTGATTGTATTTTTGTCGGCGGTTATTAGTTATCTTCCGGCACGAAAAATCGCCGGACAGAATGTGGTGAATGCACTGAAAGGGAAGTTGTGAACTATAAACGATGAACGATGAACAAGTGGATAGGAATTTTTAAAGGGACAAATGAGTTGGTTACAAATTGTAACCAACTGAAAAGACTTGCTGAGAATGGTTTTCAAGCTGAGGAAGCAGGACGTTTTACTTGGAGATTACGTAGGGACAAATTGTCCCCTTGTAGATATTGGAATGTGTTGAAAGGTAGGCTGAAGGAGAATGGAAACCAACTGGTTAGTGAGACTAACCAGTTGAAGGTACTACAATTTGTAGTACTTTGAAATTACCTACTCTAAAAGGTGTCCAACCGGTTACAATCTGTAACCGGTATCTTCAGTTGTCCCCAAAAATGGGACAACTGAAGATACTTCTCAGCACAAATGAGTTGACTACAAATTGTAGTCAACTGAAAAGATTTGCTGCAAAGAATGCTTTTCAAACCGTTACAAATTGTAACGGTTTGAAGTTGCTGCAAAAAACAACTATAAATAAAGGGATCACATAAATATAAATTTAAAATTAAAACATCATGAAAGAGCAGGTAAAAATTTTTGAGGAAAAGAAAGTCCGCACTATTTGGAATGCAGACAAAGAAGAATGGTATTTTTCGATTGTGGATGTGATAGAAGCATTGACTGATAGCCCTCGTCCAAGAAAGTATTGGAATGCATTAAAAACAAAATTGCTTGCAGAAGGAAGTGAGTTGTCCCAAAATTTGGGACAACTGAGAATGCTTGCTGCGGATGGTAAGAAATACCTCACCGACGTCGCTGACACTCAACAACTTTTCCGACTTATTCAGTCTATTCCATCGCCGAAGGCAGAGCCGTTTAAGCAATGGATTGCGCAGGTAGCCAAAGAGCGGTTAGATCAGTTGCAAGACCCTGAACTGTCTATCGAACAGGCGATGACGGACTATAAACGTCTGGGATATTCGGACAACTGGATAAATCAACGTCTGAAAAGTATCGAAATCCGCAAAGAACTGACCGACGAATGGAAGGCAAGAGGCGTACAGGAAGGCGTGCAATTTGCCACACTGACGGACATTATCAGCAAGACATGGTCGGACAAAACCACCAAGGAATACAAACAATACAAGGGACTGAAAAAAGAAAACCTGCGCGACAACATGACCAATGCCGAATTGGTATTGAACATGCTTGCCGAACTTTCCACCAAAAATATTTCGGAAACATCCAATCCCGAAACATTCGACGAACATGCCAAAATAGCGGTACAGGGCGGAGAAATTGCAAAAAATGCCCGTCTGGAGTTGGAGAGCAAAACAGGGAAAAGTGTTGTTTCTCCGTTGAACGCCAAAACAGGAATTTTGCCGCCTAAAAAGGATAATACGGAATTAAACGAATGAATTGTGAAAAGAAAGATATGAGCAAGAAAGAAACAATCAATGTGCAGGGAGCTCAAATAACGCTGTTCTCAAAAGAAAAGGAAGACTATATCTCTCTGACCGATATTGCAAAATACAGGGACAACGACAATCCTTCGCAAATTATTAGTCTTTGGCTTCGCACATACAGTACGATTGAATACCTCGGTTTATGGGAGAAATGGATAAATGAAACAAATGCTATCGGTATAGTTTCCAAATCAGGACGATATGGCGGTGGAACTTTTGCCCACTCGGATATTGCTTTTAAGTTTGCTGCTTGGATTTCGGCTGAGTTTGAGCTCTAAAATAGCAGGATAGATGATTATGAGAAAAGTAACTGTCATTGTCTTTTTCCTAAGCTTGTTCCCGAACGTATCTCCCATCTATTTCAAACATATAGGGGTACGGGAAGGGCTATCCCAGATCTCGGTCACCTCGATCTATCAGGACGAATTAGGCAGGATGTGGTTCGGGACATTGGAAGGGGTCAACCTGTACGACGGCGTGCGCGTCACGGCCTTTAAACCGTCCGACATCAACACCCTACCCGGCAACAACAACCGGTCTATAACAGGAGATGGGGAGGGAAATATCTATTTCGTCTCCGACAATACGCTTGTCCGGTACAACAACCGGTCGCAGCGGTTTACCCTGCTCAAAGACGCGGATGTGTCTACCGTCGCTTCGCACAAAGGGGAGATTTGGGTGGGCGTTTTCGATTCCCTTTTTGTATGGGACGCCGGACAGGAGCGTCTTCAATTCAAGGCCGCCCTGCACCAACCGGCCACAAGGCTTCAGAAAATCTTCATTGATACGGAGGACAGGCTATGGGTCGGCACAAACAGGGGATTATACGTAAAAAACCGGGATGAAACGTTCCGTGTAGAGATCCCTTCGGAGGATATTTACGACATATTCGAAGATTCACGAAAAAATATATGGGTATCGACGCGCTATAAAGGATTCTATATCAGAGAGCCGGATCAACCGTTTTTCCACTATTACGACCGAAGCGCCCCGAATACCGGAGAATTTCCCTGCGAACAGGTAAGGAGCTTTGCCGAAGACGATTACGGGAATATATGGATGGGGTCGTTTTACGGCTTGGTCAAATACAACCCCAACAACCGCCAATATACGGTCTACAAGAAAGATAATCTACCGGGAAGCCTTTGGCATTCATCCGTTTATCCGGTCTATAAAGACCGGCAGGGCAGTATCTGGGCAGGGACCTACTATGGCGGTATTCACTACTTCAATATCAAGAAGGATATCTTTACGCTTTATCCGGACAATACCCACCGCGACGATTGCCTCAGCTTCCCCTTTGTAGGGCGGATGGTGGAGGACAAAGACCACCATGTCTGGATATGTACCGAAGGTGGAGGATTGAATTTCCTTGACAGGAAAACCCGGAAATTCACGCATTATCCGGCAGACGGGACAAAAAACAGCATCTCCCACAACAACCTGAAAAGTATCTGTTACAGTGCAAAATACAACACACTTTACATCGGAACGCATACCGGCGGACTGTCTATTTTCGACCTTTCCACCAGAAAATTCAACAACCTGAACACCGCAAACCACACTCCCGGCTGGGAACTGGCCGACGATGTGGTCAATCAGGTGGCGCTTTATAACGACCGGTATGTGGTATTCCTCACGCAAAAAGGGCTTTTCAAACTCGACCTGGAGACCGGAACCATCCTGCCGGTGTCCCATTCAGCGGCAGAGCGTTTTCTTATCGACACGGAAGGGTTCCTCTGGGTCTCCATAGGGACTACCGTATGGAAAATCCACATGGAAGACGGGGCGGACTATAAGGAATACCGTCCGGGTAAGGAGGGATGGCATTTCGATGTAGGCAAGATATTCCAGGACAGGAGAGGGCATATCTATATCGGGACAAAGGGGTCGGGGTTGTATAGGTACGACAGGGAGACGGATTCTTTTTCTGGAGTATGTGGCGACAACCTCCTGCTGAAAAATATCTATTGTTATGATATGGCCGACTCCCGGCATGGCGACGTGCTCATTTCAAGCGATAAAGGGCTTATATTCTACCATCCGGAATCGAACGAAGTGAAAACCATCGACCTGAATACAGCGCTGCCTATTTCCGGGATCAATATGGGATGCGGCCTGCTTGTTTGCCAAAACGGGGAGGTCTTTGTGGGCGGCATCGACGGCGCGGTCTCTTTTTTTGAACAGGAGCTATCATGGTCGCCTTTAGACTATACCCTCTATTTTTCCGACCTGTCGATCAACAACGAAACCGTCTACCCCGGCGATCCCACCCGCGTACTGGAGGAGGCTGTCCCCTATACGTCAGAAATCGTATTGCCCCATAACCGGAACAACCTGAAAATCTCGTTTACCACCAACAATTATGTCAATACGCTGAATAAAAACATGTACGAATACAAATTGGAAGGGTTTGACGAGAAATGGGTGGTCAGCTACGACCAGAGTATCTCGTATACCAACCTCAATCCGGGACGTTACACCCTGACCGTTCGCGAGGTCCAACCCGAACCGTCGATACTCCCGCAAACGATACGGATGGCGATCGTCATCCATCCTCCCCTGTATGCCACGCCGCTGTTCTACCTCCTCTATTTCCTGACCGGCGCGGGGATTATCTATGGTTTCTACCGGTTTAAGAAATCCCAGTTGCTGTTGCAGGCTTCGCTTGAAATAGAGCGGAAGGAGAAAGAAAAGATAGAAGAGGTCAACAAGGCCAAACTGCAATTTTTCGCCAATATCTCGCATGAGTTCCGTACGCCGCTGACCCTGATTATTTCGCAGGTGGAACACCTCTTACAGAGCCATTCGATCGCTCCGACGGTCTATAATAAGCTGTTGAAGGTGTATAAAAACACGAAAAACATGCGTAACCTGATCAGCGAACTGTTGGATTTCCGCAAACTCGAACAGGGATACCTCAAGCTGGAGGTACAGGAACAGGACATCGTCGCTTTCCTGAAAGAGATTTACCTCTCTTTCTATGAATATGCTGCCAACTCGCTGATTACCTACCGTTTCACCGCTCCACCGGACGAGCTGACATGCTGGTTCGACGCCAAGCAAATGCAGAAAGTTTTCTACAATCTGCTGGCAAACGCTTTCGAATATTCCTCCAAAACACATGCCGTCGTAGAGTTGGCGATAGAAGACGACGACGAATTGATCGTCTGCAAAGTGATCGATACCGGTATAGGCATCGCCAAAGAAGATCTCGGCCGGTTATTCGACCGTTTCTACCGGGCGAACAACGACTCGGCAGGCCTCTCCGGCCAGTCAGGCACAGGGATCGGCCTCTCGTTAGCCAAAGGAATCGTGGAGCTGCATCACGGAAGTATTCAGGTGGAAAGTACGCCCGGTTATGGAAGTATCTTCATTGTCTGCCTGAAAAAGGGGTGTACGCATTTCCGTAAAACGGAATTTGCTCCGGCAAGGGAAGGCGGATGCTCCGGATGGAAAGAGGACGTTTTCACCGTAGATCCACCGGCAGACCTGCTCCCTGATTTCGCGTGCGAAGAGGGTGAAGAACATGAAGAGGCAGCCTATACCATCCTGTTGGTAGAAGACAATGAAGAGCTGCTCAGGATATTGCAAGACCTGTTTTCCGCGACATATCATGTCTCTTTGGCCCGCAACGGGAAAGAGGGACTGGAAAAGGCCAGGGTGGAAAGGCCTGATATTATTGTCAGCGACGTGATGATGCCCTGCATGACGGGGACGGAGATGTGTATGCAAATCAAGAATGATTTTGACATATGCCATATTCCGGTCGTATTACTCACCGCTTTCGCCTCTGAGGAACAGAATATCGAAGGGTTACAGCGCGGTGCAGACGATTACATCGGCAAACCTTTTCATGCCAAGGCGTTACTGGTGCGTTGCAACAACCTTGTCCGCAACCGGATCATCCTGCAGAAAAAGTTTAGCCGGCAAAAGGAGTTTGACGTCCAATTGCTGGCGACAAACCCGATAGACCAGAAGTTTCTGGATACCGTGAACGAAATCATCGAAAAAAACTTGGACAACCCCGCTTTCGACATGAATGTGCTGGCCAAGGAGCTGGCCTTGAGCCGCAGCTCTTTGTATGCCAAATTCAAAGGCCTGACAGGTATGACGCCTAACGATTTTGTGCTGAACAACAAGTTAAAACGGGCGGCTATCCTGCTGAAAGAGCATGCCGGGCTACAGATAGCCGATGTGTCCGACCGTTTAGGGTTCGGCTCACCCCGCTATTTCACCCGGTGTTTTAAAGCTCATTTCAACATGACCCCGGCGGAGTTCCGCAAGGGTTGAGATTCGATATCCCGCTTCCGTTTAAGGGCTTCGAGGAAATAGTAGTCGGCATAATTCAGCGGGACGTCTATCTCCGAATGATGCGGCACGCTACCTGTCGAGTGTTTCAGCAGGAAATTCCCGTTCGTCCCCAATTCCGCACGATACGCCGGCGAAGCCAGCGACGCCATCAGGCTGTCGGCATATGTTTTATACTGTCCGGCGTCAGGGATATCCATCGTGCTGATTTCGTACAGGGCGGAGGCGATACAAGCTGCCGACGATGCGTCGCGCGGTTCGTCCGGTATGCCGGGAGCATCCATGTCCCAATAAGGGATCAAATCGGCGGGCATTGCTTTATGGTTCTTCATGAAACGGAACGTTTTCAACGCCTGATCGAGGTATTTCCTGTTGCCCGTTTCGCGGTAGCAAACGGTGTATCCGTAAATAGCCCATGCCTGTCCGCGGCTCCATGCCGATTCATGCGCATATCCCTGCGCCGTATGCCGGTTACGCACGATTCCATCGGTCATGCTATAATCAATCACATGGTAAGAGCTGCCGTCTTCCCTGAACTGTTCGGCCAATGTGCGGTCGGCATGTGAAACGGCGATATGGTAAAACGACGAATCCCCCGAGAAACGGGTGGCCTCAAACAACAGTTCCAGGTTCATCACATTGTCGATAATCACCGGGCATTCCCATCCGCGTTGCGATTGCCATCCGTGCTCCACATCCCATGACTGGATAATACCGGCCTTTTCACGGAAGCGGGTGGATAGCGAGCGGGCGGCTTGTACGATGACCTCCTTATAGCCCGCATCGCCCGTTATACGCCATCCGTTGCCAAAGCTGCAACCAATAATAAATCCGACGTCATGGTGCCATGTCAGGTTTTTGGCCTCTTCTATCGCCCCTGTATACTTCCGGGCTAAGGGAAGCAAGCTGCTGTCTCCGGTCAATTCGTATATATACCATACCGAACCGGGGAAAAAGCCGCTTTGCCACTCCGTATAGTTACAGTAGTACACAGAACCATCCGGTTTTAAGGTCACAGGATTCAGTATTTTTCCACTCGCTTCTATCACATTCAACTCGTTCCCGATCTGTTCGCGGGCAAAAGCGATCTGTTCGCCGGTGAAATCCTTTTCAACCGGCTTGCGCGTATCGCCACAAGAAAGAACCAGGGCGAAAAGGAGAAATGCCAATAGATTTTTCATCATCTGTAAGTCGTTTTTAATGTAATTTGGTAATTGTATAGGTATATGTCCCGGATAGCGGTGTGTCCACAGCGTGCAACGAAAGGCGGTAAATCTCTTTCCCCCATACGTTCGACAAACGGGGATCGTCCAACGGTATCGTCTCAAGAGACGGCGTGAAGGCGTTTTTATCGTATGTGAGACGGACTTTTTCGCCGTTTACACGGATAGTCGCTTCGCCCGGTACGGTGATATCTACCGTTCCCCATGTCAGGAAATTGATCCGGTTAGGCTCTGTCGCCTTATCCAGCGTAAACGAATCCTGCACCTTCACCGACGCGTTGTTTAACGTATACGAACGCACCCATTTTTTTACATGCGCCCCTTCGGGATAGGCCGCAGCGATATTGGCCGAGAACGCCATCCGTTTGGGATGAAATGCAACGTCTGTCGCCCTGTATTTCTTTCCGTTCGCCTGCCCTGTCCCGTTGATAAGGGGGAGGTTATGGTACGCGCTCTGCATGGTCCAAATCGTATAGCGTTCGCTGCCGAACGTTTGCCGTGTATAGGTACCGACCCCGGCGTCAATCAAGATAGGGGTGGCATTGAGGTAGAGGGAGAACGTTCCGGCATCGTTATGGTTGTGGCTCTCCTCGTTGAATCCGCCTTTGGCCGCCAGGAAGAAGCCCTCTTTGTTTGTCATATAGCAAAATTCCGTCTCGGGATACCATGTGCAGGCGGGAGACTGGTAAGCCGGCGTTGTCCCGTTCAGTTCGCCGGCATACAGGATGGTTTGTAACGTGCGAAAGAGGTCTCTTCCCGCAGCGAGCGTTTTTTTGCCCGGCAGGCTGTTCAAATAGGCGGCATACCGTTTCATCATATCGCTGCCAACCGCTTTCCCGTAACGGTAAATCAGGGGAGCGTCTCCTCCTCCTTTGGCTGAGGCGTCGGCAAAGTTAACCACCCACCCGTTGCCTACATACGAGCGGGCGATGTATTCCCCCATGTTCCGGATAACAGGCTGGTCGAAAATGTCGACCTGTCCTCCCGTACCGTCATACAGGAGCTGCAGGTAGTCGTACATCTTTCCTGCCGCGTGTCCCCAGTAGGAAGGGCCTTCTTCACATGCGCCGTCGGTATGGGTGTAGTTAATGAACCGGTCGACCGAAATCATGGTTTGGTATACCGCTTCGGCCAGTTTGCCGCGATCGTTCTCCAACAGGAAGAAACATTGGAGCACATTAAAGTTACACCATGGATTCCAGTTGTTTATCAGCATGCCCGGCTTATAATCAAAAGCCATCCACCAGAAACTGTGATCGGTGATATAGGTATCCAGGATCCTCTCCTGCAGCTCCTGCCTCAGACGGGAGGAGATCACCGGGTTGACGTTGTCAAATTCCGTATGCATATAATAATAGACCCACGCCAGCAGCGATCCCAGATCGCCCGCCGTCAGGTCGATAACATGTTTTTTGTTGTCGGGCAGCGAGCGGTGGGATATCTGTTCGCGTCCCAGATGGGCGGACAACACCCATGAACTCATTTCACACGACAGGAATACACCGTTGATCAACTGGTCGACAAACCGTCCTTTCCCTTCCGCCAGTTCAGCCATCAGCAGGTCGGCGATAGCCGCAGTGTTGCTGCCGAACGGCGTCTCCATGATCTGCCGGTTTCCGCTTCGTTCATATTCGATATAGTCGGTGGCTTTAATTACTTTCCATTCATAGCCGAGCAGCTGTTCCCCCCGTTTAATCAAATGGCTTTTGTTCTCTCCCAGCAGTTTGTCCCATGCTGTCCGGTCGGCATAGACAGGATAGGGTATCCATTCCTGTCCGGTGACGACAGCTGATTTCACAGCAGATAAATCCGCCGCATGTTGCAGCAAATCCCGTTCCGTATAGCCATATGCCCGCATAGCCGTAAGGAGCGACAAGAGAGTCAATGCCATTGCAATCCGTGCTTTCATTGTACCTTGTTTTTCATTCATTGATTCGCAAAAGTAAACATAAAAAAGGGCAAGCAAGCGGCTTGCCCTTTTACAGTCATTCATTTACCAACCGGGATTTTGCTTTAATTCCGGATTCTTTTCTATTTCGTCAGCCGGGATAGGCCACAAATAGTCGCGATCGGAGTTAAACTTACGGGTAAAGAGCTGCTTACCCGTAATACCGTAGTCTACTTTGTTCAGGAGTGTATGGGAGAGTTTCCACCGGCGCAAATCGCTGTCGCGAATCCCTTCATTGGCCAGTTCGACGGCCCTTTCCTTGAAGATACGCTGGAATACTTCTTCTTTGCTGTTGGCTGCCAGATAAGCGGGGCCGCTGTTGATCAGGGCGATCCCGGCGCGTTCCCTCACCTTATTGATATACTCTACGGCTTTCGTTTGATTCCCGTCTTCGTTATAGGCTTCCGCCAGCATGAGGTAAACATCCGCCAACCGGATAACGGGGAAGTTCACCGGCGTATGTTCCCGGCTATTAATTGCTCCGTCCCAATTGCCTACCGGGACAAATTTTCTCCAGAAATAGGTTTCCCATCCGCCGCGGTTGTTTCTCATGAATCCGTTTTGTTCGCTAAGACCGGCTATTCCTCCATCCTGTTTTTTTGCAAAATAGAAGGTAAGTAGCTTTGTCTGATTGGATACCCATCCCTGATAGGTGGAGTAGGGGGCGATCACTGTCGCCGCAAAACGCGGATCCCTTTGCGCATACATTTCTTTGATTTTTTCCGCTTCTGCGGGGATCTCCAATACGGCCGTTCCCGCATCATTGACCGTTACGCGCAAAACGCGCTCCCTGACATTCAGGTCGGTGGAAAAGCCGGGGAACAGTTCGTCCCAGTCAAAGGGTTTTCCGTCTTTGTATTCATACATATCGCCCAACTGGGTAGACGGTACAGTGTTGTTCCAACAACTGCCGAACGTGGCGCGCGACCCTGCATAAAAGGCAAGTGGCATTCCATAGTCCTGTCCCGTACCGCCTAAGTTGACGATCCCAAAAATCATTTCAGAAGACCCATTTCCTTTGGGTGTGAACAGTTCTGCAAAATCAGGATGCAGGCTGTATCCGTAGTCCGGTTTCAATACCTCTTCAAAAGAACTGATCGCTGTTTTGTACTCTTTATTAAACAAATACACTTTACCTAACATGGCATGTACAGCGCCTTTCGTCACGCGGCCGTAATTCGCGGCAGGCCATGCGTTGGGCAACCCCGCCTGTAAGGCGTCGTTCAGGTCTTTGAGGATAAATGTGCGCGTATCTTCCACCGAACTTCTTGGTTGCATCAGGTTGTTGATGTCCTTTTCCAGATCAATATCTTCGTTATACAGGGGCAACCCTCCAAAATAATCGAGCAGGTGGAAATAGGCGACTGCACGGAGGAACTTAGCTTCGCCGATCAACTGTTTTTTCACCGTTTCATCTATTTCGGCTGTTGCTATATTCCGTATGGCCAGGTTGGCACGTTGGATGGTGTTGTATCCGTTCTGCCATTTGTCGTTCAAAAATCCGGTGCGAGGCGTACAGGTTCCCAGCTGAAGGGCTTCGTATTGGTCATATCCGCTTGCCACATCAGAATTGACGTCAATCATAAACATTTTTCCGAACAAATCGGTTGTTTTTAGAGAGGCATAAATCCCCATCACCCCTTGCTTGCATTGATCTTCCGTCTTCCAGAAAGTAGACGAGCTTGGCTGGTCAAAAGGCGCCCTGTCCAAATCATAGCACCCGCTTAACCCATAAAGGGCAGCTATTATCAGTATTGTAATATAGTGTCTCATTTTTTCGTGTTTTAAAATTCATACTATTAACTAATCAGAAGGATACATTCAGGCCAATAACTGCTTCCCGCATAGTGGGATAGGTTACTCCGTTGATTTCAGGGTCATATCCCTTCCAGCTTGTGAAAGTGAAGAAGTTTTCCAAACTTCCATAGATTCTGACTTTTTCTAAATGAGCCACTTTTGTCCATTTGGACGGAAGGGTATACCCTAACTGGATATTTCTGATTTTCAGATAATCTTTGTTGGCTACCCAGAAATCACTACCCCCGCTGTTTACTTCATTCTTTGTATTGGAATAATCCAGCAGTCGCGGATAAGAGGCCGGGGTTGTTCTTCCTTCATACCATCTTCCATCAATTACGTCCTTATTCAGTTGATAGCCCAACCGGACGGTAGAGCGGTATAACAAGCTGTAATAAATATCTTTGTAACCGGCCACACCTTGCAGCAGGACGGAGAAGTCTATCCCTTTCCATGAGGCGCCCAAAGAGATGCCATAGGTAAATTTCGGCATGTTACCATGACCTATTGCGATACGGTCTTCATCGTTCACGAGGCCGTCTTTATTGGTGTCCTTGTACAGCAAATCTCCTTTTTCCGGAACGCCGTATGGGAATACCGTCAGTTTTTTACCGGTGGCATCTACGGGAGCCTTGTCGAGCATGGATTGTACAAGGGCGAGGTCGGCATCTGTTGTGACCATGCGGTCTACCGGTAATACGTAGAGTACCTTATTGGGCATACCTTCCAGAATCATACGGCTACCGCTGATCGACTTCACATCTCCGCGAAACTTTTCTACCCTGTTTCGTATCGAGGTGAAATTGACGCCGGCATTATATTGAAAATCCGATCCGATCCTGTCATTCCATGTCAGTGAAAGCTCAATGCCCTGATTGCTGACTTCAGCGGCATTCTGCTTGGGTATAGAGGCATTCCCGTGTACGCGGGGAGCGGGCAGGTCGATCAGGATATCTTTGGTGTACCGGTTAAACCATTCAAACGTACCTCCCAACCGGTTTCTGAACAGGTTGAAATCGACGCCTATGTTGGTTGTCGTCGTGGTTTCCCATGTCAACAAGGCATTGGCAATGGCCGTTTGGGAAAGCCCCATTTCTACGGCGCGGTTTAACACATAATTTGTTTGTGCATAGGTGGATAATGCGGAATAGTTTCCATCCAGGTCTTTATCTGTTCCCAGCGAGTTGTTTCCTAACGAACCGTAAGAGGCTCTGACTTTCAGGTTGTTCAACCAGTCAATCCGGTGCATGAAACGTTCTTCGGAAATGCGCCATGCCGCAGAGAAAGAGGGGAAACTGCCCCAGCGGTTGTTTTTCAGGAAGCGGGACGACCCATCCCTGCGAAGATTCGCTTCAAACAGGTATTTGCCTTCCCAAGAGAGGTTGATCCGTCCGAATTGAGACGCCATAGCCCATTCTGTCGCGTTTCCGCCGGAGGATGATTCGCCGATCGCTCCGTTGATGACGCTGAGCGAAGGATCTAACAGGTCCATCCGCGTTGTTTCAAAGTATCCGTACCTGAACTGTTCCTGACTGGCTCCGGCCATGACGGTAAAGCTCAGTTTATCGTTGAACAGGGTGTTTTCGTATCGTGCAACAACGTCTCCCATATTCCTGAACCTTTTTTCGTCATAATTGTATATACTTGTACGGCCTTTTCCGTCGGTGTACAATTCTCCGGTCTGGAAGTTCCACATGGGGACGAAGTTCGGTCTCCGATCCTTCGTCTTGTTATAATATTCGTAGGCAAAAGAGCCTTGCAAAGTGAACCCTTCGAACAAAAAGAGCGTTCCAAACAAGCGGGATTTCAGATTGTATTTCTTGATATTTCCGATCGTGTTGCGCAAACGGGTATAGGGGTTGTTGGTGGCGTTCTGGGGGTCGTCTTCCGCATTCGCATTAATCCCCAACCTGTCCTGGTCATCTTTGTAGGCAATGCCGGGATTCCCGCCGGTCAGGCCATAGAGGTAGATATCGTCGATGGCGTCGCTGGTAACAGGCGTATCGTCGGTATATCCGCTCAGGTTGACGCCCATTTTTACCCACTTTTTCGGTTGAGCGTCCAAATTGACCCGTAAGCTGTACCGTTCGTATCCGGTGTTTTCAAGGATACCGGGGTTGTTCAGGTAATTGAACGAGGTGAAATAGGTCGCTTTATCCGTTCCCCCGGATGCAGAAATGTTATGCTGCTGGGAGACGCCGGTTTCATAGACGTCGAAGATATTGCTGTTGGGATAAGCCAACTTGTCGGCATCATTTTCATGACTTCTCCAGAGGTTGATCACTGCATCCGAGAACTGCCTGGGTTTGTTGCTGTTCATCAACCCTTCATTCAGGTAGCCCATATAGTCGGCATAATTGGATACAACATCATACGGCCTGTTCAGCGTTTCAAAGGATACATAGCCGTTGTATTCGATCCGGGATACGCCGGATGAACCGTTTTTAGTGGTGATGAGGATAACCCCGTTCGCCGCTCTTGATCCGTAGATGGCAGCAGAGGCCGCATCTTTCAAGATAGAGACAGACGCAATATCCTGCGGGTTTATGCTCGACATGCTCCCCTCTACCCCGTCGATAATCACTAAGGGCGAGGAGTTGTTCAATGTGCCTTGCCCGCGAACTAAAATAGAGGCGTCACCGGCATTGGAAGGGCGGTTGTTCCCCGAGTTGACATATACGCCAGAAGCAGCTCCATACAACGCTTGGGAGACATTTGTGATAGGACGGCTTTCGGTTAATTCGGCAATATTCACCGAAGAAACCGACCCGGTCAGGTTCACTTTTTTCTGTGTGCCGTACCCAACGACGACGACTTCTTCCAGTGTCTGCGTGTCTTCCTTGAGGAGGATGTTGAAGGTTGTTTTCCCGTCCAAGGGGATCTCTTGTGCGATGTAGCCGATGTATGATATGGCCAGTATCGCATTGGGCGATACGTTGTTCAGGGTGAATGCGCCGTTTATGTCGGTCACAGTTCCGTTTGTTGTCCCTTTTTCCACTATACTGGCTCCGATAATTGCCCCTGAGGCGTCTTCTACAGTACCTGTTACAACCACTTTCGATTGTTGCGGGGAGGCTATACCTGTCTCCGGATAGGCCAATTCAGTTGTCCCGGTATTGGCCAGCGTCATTTCTCCTGATGCGAGGAGCGCAATAGCTCCTGCAAGCATCGTTTTTGATAGAATAAATCTGTTTAATTTGTTAATGAACATAATAGCGATAGGCTAATTTGTTAATAATAAAGTTAATTTAACGCATGAAAATTGTTTATTGTAAACAATAGAATGTTCTTTGATTTTATGTTTCCATATATTCCTGTTTTAATGATGATTCCATATAATATGATCACTGATCATACGTTGTTGATGTATCCCCTTTACTTCGACCGTATTCGCTCCCTTCTCCAATGGCACTTCCGTCCACCGGAAGGTTGAATAGTTGTCGGGGGATTGTTTTCCCATACTTTTCCCATTGACGAACAGTTCTGTCTCCGGCAGGTTGGAAAAGACCATGACACCGGTCTCCGGCAGGGCGTGGTCGCGATGGCGGCGGGCAGCGATATAAACAAATTTGTCGTCCCTGTTCCAGTTTGCTTTATAGAAATAAAAAGCATCCTTTTTCACCTTTCTATCGAAAGAGACAAGCCCTTTATCGTTGATTCCCGGACGGTCGCCTTCGCTACGGTGGGCAGCCCCGAAATCGAACAGGATCCAGAGGAAAGAGCCCCAGATGAAAGGACGTTCGGCAATCGCCTGCCAGTGACGGATATGGTAATAGGTCTGATAGTTTTCGGGATGCCACCAGCCGGATGCCGTACCTGCCAACACGGAGTCTTGTTGATGATAAATGCTCGCTCCGGCTCCATATTCGCTGACGCCCATTTTATAGTCCGGATGGTTTTTATGCGCGTTATCCGCCCATTCCCCCATTTCATCGGGCGATCCGCCATACCATCCGTAGTATTTATTCCACGCGATCAAATCGGTCACCTGTCCGATGGGATCGTCGTCGGGGAGGAAACTGGCAGCCGTCGTCAGGCGCGTAGGATCTTCCTGATGCGCCAGTGCGTTCAGCTCCTTGACATAGGCCAACGGATGATCGCCGGCGGTCTTCAGCTCGTTGAACAAGCCCCAAAAACAGATAGACGGGTGGTTGTAATGCTGGCGGATAAGCTCTTTCAGTTGCTCTTTCCCGTTGTCACGAAACGACGGCTGATCGACGAATCCCCTATCCTGATACCCTCCCGGCCCGACAAAAGGAATCTCTGTCCAAACAATAATGCCGTTTTTATCCATCAAATCGTAAAAGTACGACGCCTGCGGATAATGCGACAAGCGGACGGCGTTCGCGCCCATCTCCGTCAGGATGGCAGCATCTTCCTCATGATGTTCGGGATAGAGGGCGGCGCCTCTTTCGGCACGATCCTGGTGGCGGCACACGCCTTGCAACTTCAACGGTTCTCCATTCAGGAAAAACCCTTTCTCAGGATCTACATGAAAAAAGCGTAACCCTAACGGCTGGGATATCCTGTCCGTCTCCTCTCCCCCGGAAATGGCGACCGATACGTCCACGCGGTACATGAAAGGGTCTTTCCGCCCGTTCCAGAGACGGGGATTTGGGATAGACAGCGTCATGTCAGGGGCGTATGTCGTTCCCGGGCCGGCCGTCATGTGCAGGGATTGTTCCTGTATAAAGCGCTTACCGTCAAACAGCTTCACGCGCACATCCACCGGACACGCGCTTTGCGTCCCGTTCGACAGGACAATCCGGGCTTTTATCTCAGCCTGTTCTTTGGTTACGTTCTCTTGTATCAGATAGACACCGGACGAAGCATAGTCGGTAAGCGATAGATGTACCGGTTCGACGACAACCAGATGGACATCCCTGTAAATACCTCCGTAGATATTAAAATCGCCTACTAACGGCATGACATCCAATTGCGGGGCATTGTTTACCCTTACCAGAATCCGGTTCTCCGCACCGTAGCGTACTTGATCCGTTATCTCAAAAACAAAGGCCCCGTAGCCACCCCGGTGTTCTCCCACATGCATGTCGTTAATAAAAAGATTGGTGACGGTGTTTGCCCCTTCAAACCGCAGGAACAGCCTTTTCCCTTCCCATTCCGGCTCGATATACAGCTGTTTGTCATAATTTCCTATCCCGCGATGGTAATCCGGCTTTCCTGCCGGAGCATCCCCGCTGTTCCATGTATGGGGCAGGTTCACGCGCTGGCCGCTACCCTGTTGTACCTGCCAGGCAAAACGGAAATGCCAATCGTCGTTGATCCGTATCTCCTTGCGCGATGCAAAAACGGACGTATAAAAAAACAATAAGGATAAGCAAACGGCTGTTTTCATGTCTGATGATATGTGTATTGCTCCGGCTAAATTAGTTGGAGGAAGAAAGCAGGGACAGCACAAATTGTCTAATAAAAGGATCATGTTTGTCCAAGACCGCTTTTTTAACGCGGCTGTTTTCTTTTTGCGGAGAATAAACAGCCTATTCTCCGCAAAGCCATTGTTCCGACACTTTCGAAAGAGTTACAAAAAGATTTTCCTGGAATTGGCGGTTTTTCAGTAGGAAATCTGTGGTTAATGGCACAGTTTTACACCTTGGCAACCAAAAAATTCGGATGGACAAAAAACGTTCTGATGAATCAGATTAATAACAAAACGTATGAAAAATACTTGCTCAATCAAACCAATTTCGACCGGACATTGCCGGAGGAGATTAAAAATCAGGCAAGTCTGGCGATAAAGGATGAATACACTTTTTCATTTTTACAATGACGTGCTTTAGAAAACTTTGTTTGCCCTCGCCAAACGTCGGCAAACAAAAAAGTCACTGTTTTTACCCTCGTCAAATGACGGCAAATAAAAAAGTCACTTTTTTTGGTTAATTCTTTTTTTGAGGTGCTATGAAAAATACCGACCTTTGCAGCAGATCATATAAAACGAGATAATATGGGTAGGAAAAAGATAGCAAAGCCAAGTGCGGAAAATTT
>JAISQD010000098.1 GCA_031274415.1 Tannerellaceae bacterium
GACGACGACCCGATCGGCGTACTGGATGTGACGATCTCTTCCAACCTTATCCTGGACGAAATACTTGGCATTAAGGACCTGCGCTCGGATAAACGCATCGACTTTGTCGGCGGCATCCGCGGGCTGGGGGAATTGAAGCGCCGGGTAGACAGCGGGGAGATGCAAGTTGCCCTCGCTCTGTATCCGGTATCCATGAAGCAGCTGATCGACATCGCCGACACAGGAAACATCATGCCGCCCAAGACGACCTGGTTCGAGCCGAAGCTCAGGTCGGGATTAGTCATACACAAGCTGGATTGACCTCTACGGGAGAATCCGGTTGATGTAGCTGCTTTTCTTTGTTGCCGATTGCCCTTTGATGGTATATCCGACGCTCCAGTAGAGGTATTGCGCTTTGCTGAAATGGCTGGCGCGGATACCGAACGTAGCGAATATCCGGTCTTTGAGGTAGACGCGTGCGCCGATGATCTGGTATAAACGGTAGTCGTAGGTATTCCCATGCAGGAGGTTGTAGCCGAGGTTGGCGAAAAAAGAGACGCGCTGGAACGTCAGCTCGCCTTTGATAGACAACCCAGCGGAGAATCTCCTGTATACGCTTCCCAGCTTGACGCGGTCGTAGTACTGTCCGTCTACCGGATGCCGCTCGCGCCAGGCGCGTACGCCGGAGCTTTCGTCATAGACCAGTTCGAGGCTCGGCCCCCATCTGTATTTGTAGCTGTTGACAAACAGCGTGGCGTAGCTCAATCCAAATACCTTAAAGTTCCGGTCGATATGGCGCGAAGGCAATTGGGTGCCGGCGGTATCGACGCGTACCTGACGGGTCGAGCTGGTAAACATAATATCATAGTCGATCCGTTTGTCCAAAGGGGGAGGGGAGAGCGACCTGTTCGTCGCCGACGGCAACGGCATCGGGTCGATGTTATAGGCCAGTTCGACGAAGGGGGCAAAGAGGTTAATCCCTTTGTTGGGCAGGCGTTGGGCGCCGTTGGAGAAATGGGTCAGCCCCATCCCGGCATGCAGATCCCACCTGTCCGAAAGTCGTTTCCTGATATACACATTGGCGCCGACGTGGGCATTGACCGACGAGCCGAGCGCGATATTGTCCGGGTTATCGAACACATCGTAGGGCTTCCAGTTGAAGGACATCCCGAGGTTCAATTCGTATTCAAGGGAGAGCTGGCGGGAAAAGGTTTTGATATTGCCACCCTGGAAAGCGAACACCGTGATGGGGTTTCCGAGCGCTTTCTTGTTGTAGAAGCGGGCGGCATAGAGTCCTATCCCGTAGTAGGGCATCCCGTAGGCATGGTCTTCCCAGCGGTTGCCGGTGGAGCGTACGCCGGCCTTTACCGAGAACGAGCTGTATGCCGGAAAGGCCTTTCCGCTTTTGATATACTCGTTTGTCGGTATCACGACTCCCCCCATGGTGTTGATCGCCATGAAGCGGGGAGCTTTCTTTTTTATCCCTGTACTATCCTTGCCGGCTATGTCGTTTGCGCTTAGGGCGGCGGCGAACAGCAAGGCGGTAAGCGGGAGGAGGTATCTTCTTTGTGCCATGTGTTTAGATGTGCTATCCGGAGGGGGACGCTTAGTAGAGGTTATAGTTTGTCCGTAAGACCTTAAACTCCGTCCGGCGGTTCATCTGGTCTGCCTGTTCCTGCTGGTCGGGCGTCAGCGTCAGGATGAACGCTTCGGTGAGGGTGTCGCCCTCATGGAGGAATCCGGTCTCTTTTTCTATCTTTTTGTTGATCACTTTCGGAACACTTTCACCATATCCTTTCGCCTCCATGCGATCCCCGGCGATCCCCCCTGCAATGAGGTAATCGACGACGGACTGGGCGCGGCGCTGGGCTAAGCGTTCGTTGTACTCGTCGGTTCCTTTCCTGTCGGTATGCGCCCCCAGCTCGATGGTGATATTGGGGTTGTCATTCATCATACGGATCAGTTCGTCCAACGCCTCTTTCGACTCGGGGCGGAGGGTCGCTTTGTCGAAGTCGTAGAAGATATGCTCGATCACCACCGGTTTGTATATCGGGGAGAGGAAAAAATCGACGACATAGGTCTCGTTTTTCTCTTCCGGGGTGGTTTTCAGCTCAAAGTTCTGATTGAGATACCCGCGTGCGCTGGCCATCATGACATACCGGATATCCCTTTCCAACTCCACCTTGTACGTACCGTTTTTCTTTGTCGCCACCTTTTCATTCAGCCCGTCCCTGCCCACAATACGGATGGTCGCCTCTTCGATCGGGTACTCATCCGCGTCGGACACGATCCCCTCTATGGAAACCGTAACGATGGGTAATTCAAAAGAATACAGGTGGTCGCCGCCCCGTGCATCATTCCGGTTGGAGCTGAAAAAGCCGCTTTCGCGCCGTCCTGCAAAGGTAATCCCGAAGTCATCGGCCATCGAATTGACCGGGGCTTTCATGTTTTCAACCGACCACGTGCCGGTACTGTCCAGCGCGGCTTTAAAGAGATCCAGCCCTCCCATGCCCGGATGCCCGTCGGACGCAAAGTAGAGGGTCACCGAGTCGCGGGCATAGGGAAACACCTCGTCTCCTGAGGTATTGATCTGTGTTCCCAGATTCTCCATCGGCCCGAAATTGTTTCCTGTAATACGGGCGCGGAAGATGTCTTTTCCTCCATATCCTCCGATGGCGTCCGAGACAAAATAGAGGTATTTCCCATCCGGAGAGACCGACGGATGGCCAAGCATGGTCACGGAATCTTTCACAATCCCGACCCGCGTACCTTTCGCCCATGCCGCGCCGCTGCGTGTCGAGACATATATTTCGGACGTTCTGGCTCCTTCCGTATCCTGTGTGCAATAGGTATAATACATCGTATTTCCATCTGTCGAGAAAGAGGGAGTCCCTTCGTCCGCTTCCGTATTGACGGGATCTTCTATCTCGATGGGCGCTTGCCATACGCCGTTTTCGTTTTGCTTGACAAGGAAAAAATTGTTGTTGTACAATCCGGTGATGGCGTTGATTTTGGCTTCCCTGTCTTTTGTCCGTGAAGAGGTAAAATAGAGTTGGTCATACTTTTCCCCATACAGCATGGGACTAAATTCGGCGTATTTCGAATTGAACTTCTCCATTTTCCTGACGACGTAACGGGTGGGGTTCTGACGCCAGACGGGCGCCTGTTCGCATCCTTTTAGACCGTTAATGGCCAGCTCGTTTTCCGGATGCAATGCCAGAAAGTCGCGATACTGTTTGACCGCGTCGGCATATTTTCCGTTTTTATGATGCATTTGAGCCAGCCGCAAGTGTACAAGACTATCCGGATAATGATAGCGCAGGGCGTTCATATAGGCGCTGGTCGCTCTTGGCGTGTTATTGATCAGGCGGTTGCAGTCGCCCATCCGGTAGGCGATATAGGCGCGGAGGTCTCTTTTCTTTGCAGATGTTTTCGTATATACTTTCCGGTAGATAGCCGCCGCTTCATAGTATTCGCCAATCCGTTGCTTCTCTTCCGCATCACTTAATTTCGCTGATTTACAGGAAAAAAAGAAAAGGGACAGGAATAATAATAGGTATCCGGTACTATACGTCGTTTTCATTGAACATTGAACATTGTACATAACAAACGAAATCCCGCTGTCCTTATTGTATAAGAAGGGATAAATATCTCCCGCGCAGACACGCCATTCCTCCTCCCAGAGTTTTTTTTCGGCAAAGCTCCCGTCCCAAAAAACGGTAGCACAAGATATTGATTCGTCGTCATGATAAAGTCCGTAGGACTTATATTGACGACGAATCACAATCACCTGAAAACCAATACAATCCCGTTAGGGATTATCGCTCGGTAGACCGGAAAAGGAAACCGGCGACAGAATCGCATGCCGTTAGGTATGCGACCAAGCTATCGTATGAACCCTGAGGTTCCGAATAAGAACCTAAAAATTCCACGTGGGATTCACATGGATGCCGGACAAAAAACGGGTCGCATACCTAACAGCATGCGATTCTGCCATGTTCCCTTTTCCGGTCTACCGAGCGATAATCCCCGTGCGGGATTGCATTGGTGCAATCGTCTGAAAATCAATAAGTACCCCGCTTTCTATGATAAAAACCAAATAATTTGCGAACAAAAATCAGTCTATCATGTCACATTCTATTTTATTACCATAATTCACATGGTAGTATGTTTTGTTTTTTACCACTGCAAAGATTCGTTGAATCAGTTTGTTTCTCACGTTATTGATAACCAGCCTCTCATTCTTTCCTTCTTTTAGCTTTCGATGA
>JAISQD010000110.1 GCA_031274415.1 Tannerellaceae bacterium
TGTTTAGTCCCCGCAGGGGGACGGGATATGCATAACCGGATGTGGAGCCGAAGGCGAAACTTCCGGATAGCCGAGCGCCCACCCCGCGCTAAGTCCCGCAGGCGACGAGATGATTGGAGTTATAGAGCCAAAATTGCTCGGGAGCAAAAAAAAATAGCTCCCGTCCTTTTGTAGAAAAGCTCCCGTCCTTTTTAGGAAAAGCTCCCGAGCAATTTTTATTTGCTCCCGAGCATTTCCATCCATCCCGCCTGCCCTATCCACGACGATTATTTATAATGACGACGAATCGCAATCACCTGAAAATCAAATAGCATCCGTCATTGCGAACGCAGTGAAGCAATCCAGAGGTGCGTATGTGTGTACCTTCTGGATGGCTTCAGGCTTCGCCTTCGCAATGACGCGCGTTGTCATTCTAACCAAGAGAGCGAAGCGAACGCGCGGAGACATCTCACCATAGCACCTCAAAAAAAGATTTAGCCTTTTTCCTTTTTAGTAGCGCGGAGCATTTCGCGTTTTCCGGGCGGGCCGGGTATTCTTTCGACGGCATACCCTGTCTCTTTCATCATACGCCTTACGCTTCCTTTGGCGCAATAGGTGGTCAGGATGCCTCCGTCTGCCATGTGGTGATAGAGTGTGTGAAAGATCTCCCGCGTCCACATCTCCGGCTGTTTGTCCGGTGCAAAGGCGTCGAAATAGACCAGGTCTATCCTGTCCGGCAGCAGGATGGTATGGCTGTCTCCCTGCATTTTGTGCAGCATAAAACGGTCGGACAGGACAACCGGCTTATCCCACGGCGCAGTATGCAGGGCGGGGAACAGCTCTTCTTTTCCGGGACAGACCTTCCCGCCATAGTTTAATGTACGGACCACCTCCAACGGCAAAGGATACCGTTCGACGGCATAATATTCGATCTCCCTGTCCCGTTCGTTTGCCGTGTCAACCCACGTCAGCAACGCATTCAACCCCGTCCCGAATCCGATTTCCACGATACGTATTTTCTCCTTTTTTACCTGATGCAATCCGGCTTCAATAAATACATGGCGCGACTCTTGTACCGCTCCGTTCACCGAATGATAATGTTCATCCATTTCGGGTATGTATAGCGTATGGCTGCCATCTGCCGTTATTTCCGTTATTCTTGTGACCATAGGAATAATTTCTGATTGATGCAACAAAATAAAGAAATAATTGTTATATAATAAAGAGTGATTAATTTCCGGAGAGATGAAAAAGAGAGATACTAAGGTACTGCCTGTCCTTGGCATGGGATGTGCCGCTTGTGCCGGTCGTGTGGAAGAGCTGGTTAAGAAACTGAAGGGAGTGGAAGATGCGACGGTGAATTTTGCAGCCAATACATTAAACGTCACCTATTTTCCCGCCGATATGACATTGGGTGATATACAGGTTGCCGTACAGGCAGGCGGATATGATATCGTGATTGAAGAAGACAATCCGTTAGAGGTTTCAGAGGCGTTGAACCGGAAGCGTTATCAACGGATCAAACGGCAGGCGGCAGGCGCATGGCTGTTGGTCATCCCTTTGGCGCTGTTGCATATGGCGGGCGGGCATACGGTGTATACCGGTTGGGTGATGATGGCGCTTTCGCTGGCTATTATGGGGCTGTTCGGGCGTTCGTTTTATGTGAACGGCGTACGCCATGCCCTCAGTGGGAACGCCAATATGGATACGCTGGTCGCGCTGAGTACCTCTATCGCTTTTTTGTTTAGTTTGTTCAATACGGTTTTCCCCCATTTCTGGCATGACCGCGGACTGTTTCCGGTCGTTTATTACGAAGCATCGGGGATGATCATCGCCTTTATCCTGCTGGGTAAACTGTTGGAAGAGAAAGCAAAGAACAGTACCTCTTCCGCCATTCGCGGACTGATGGGTTTGCAGCCTAAGACCGCCTGGCGGGTGACCGGCGGGAAAGAGGAAGAGACGCCCATCTCCAACTTACGAAAGGGTGACCTGATCCATGTCAAACCGGGGGAAAAGATCCCGGTGGACGGTACAGTGGAAGAGGGGGAATCCTTTGTGGATGAAAGCATGCTGAGCGGAGAACCTGTCGCGGCGGAGAAGAAGGCGGGCGACAGGGTGCTGGCCGGAAGCATCAACCAGAAGGGTGCATTTACCTTGAAAGCGACCGGTGTCGGCCATTCTACCGTTTTAGCGCACATTATCCGCATGGTGCAGGAGGCGCAGGGCAGTAAGGCGCCGGTACAACATTTGGTGGACAGGATAAGCCGGTGGTTTGTGCCGGTAGTCGTGCTGATTTCCATCCTCACGTTTATCACCTGGCTGGTTGTTGGGGGCGAGGTCTATTTCCCGTATGCGCTGCTTGCGGCCGTATCGGTGTTGGTGATCGCCTGCCCGTGCGCGTTGGGGCTTGCCACGCCGACAGCCTTAATGGTCGGTATAGGAAAAGCGGCCGGGCGTCATATCCTGATAAAGGATGTGTATGCGCTCGAGCATCTTTGCAAGATAGATACGATTGTACTGGATAAGACGGGGACGCTGACGGAAGGGGTTCCGCGGGTGGTCGACTCCTATTGGCTGTCGAAGCCGGATATCTGTTACCTGGATATTCTTTACACGGCGGAAATGGCATCGGGGCATCCGTTGGCTTCGGCGGTCATCGAATGGTTGGACGATTCGGGCGCATCGCTTTTCAGGCCGGAGCATTTCGAGACGGTGACGGGGCAGGGCGTGCGGATGCAGGTGCGCGACATCACCTACTGGGTAGGGAACGAAACGTTGATGAAAAGCTTTGACGCCATCATTCCCGAAGAGGTATCGAAGCAGACCATACGGTGGCAGAATAGGGGATACAGCCTTGTTTTTTATGGCGAGGGTACGACGCTGTTGGCCGCCATAGCTGTTTCCGACCGTATCAAGCCGACTTCGGAAATGGCCGTTAGCCGATTGAAAAGAGAAGGGATGGAGGTACACTTGCTGAGCGGGGATAATGCCGAAGCGGTGGAAACCGTCGCTTCCGTTTTGGGAATAACCTGCTTCAAAGGCGGCGTCTTGCCCGACGGCAAAGAGGATTACATCAAGGCTTTGCAGGAAAAAGGGAGACAGGTGGCGATGGTGGGTGACGGGATCAACGACTCGCAGGCGTTAGCGAGGGCGGACGTCAGCATCGCCATGGGGAAAGGGACAGACATCGCGATGGGCGTGTCGATGGTGACCCTGATGACGCCCGACCTGACACTGATCAGCGAAGCTATCCGCATGTCAAAACAGACGGTTCGCCTGATCAAACAAAACCTTTTCTGGGCGTTTATCTTTAACCTGATCGGGATACCGTTGGCCGCAGGCGTCCTGTATCCCGTAAATGGCCTGTTGTTGGATCCGGTGTTTGCCAGCGCGGCTATGGCATTCAGCTCGGTCGCCGTGGTGACGAACAGTTTGCGGCTGAAGTTCATACGGACATGAACGGTTGTACCCCCTATAACGTCCTCTCCGGATAGAGGCTTTCCCACCACGCCGGCTCGTCCCTGAGCCATTTGGCGAACCATGCGAAAATGCTGTTTTGCCATCCGGTACGTTTGTTATATCCTGCAATGCCATGGTTTTCTCCCTCTACCTGAATAAACTCTACCGTTTTACCCAACAGTTTCAAGGCGGCGAACATCTGAATGCTTTCCCCTACCGGGACATTGGTATCGGCATTTCCATGCAGCAACAGGAGGGGGGTATTGATCTTGTCGGCATTGAATAGCGGGCTTTGCCGGGTATAGAGTTCCGGGTTATTCCATGGATAACTGTCGGCATTCGCTACCGAACAGTACCCGTATCCCCAATACCCTTCGCCCCAGTAACTGCTTAATGCGCTGATACCGGCATGGCTGACTGCGGCGGCGAAGATGTTGGTTTGCGTCTGGAGGTATTGCGTCATGAACCCGCCGTAACTGGCGCCGATACAACCGATCTTCTTTTCATCCACAAACGTATGTTCGCGGCAGAAAAGCTGCGTGCCGAGAATGATTTCGCCGGCTGTCGTTTTCCCCCATGCATTCACGTGGCGGGCGGAAAACTCCTGTCCGAATCCGGTCGTACCGCTTGGATTCAACGTATAGACCACATACCCTTGGGCGGCGTACATATGCATCGAATAGCGCGATTCGAGCAACCGGTTGGTCGGCGACGTCCCGCCATAATAATAGACAATCAGCGGGTACTTTTTCGTGGCGTCGAAATGGGGAGGGAGATAATACCTTCCCTGTATCTCCGTGCCGTCGGCGGAGGTGAAATGCCAGTCGTGCACCTCGCCGAAAACGATGTCTTTCAGTTTGCCGGCAGAGAGATCATGTACTAAGCGGTTTTTATTCTTCTTCAGGTCATAGGCATACAACCTGTTGGCGTTCGATACGCTTTGGCCGTAGTAATACATGACGGGGGCCGTCCGCGCCATCGTGTATGAAGCCACCACGTCCTCCGGTAGATCCAGCGGTTTAATCTGCCCGTTCAACGGGTTGCAGGCAAAGATACGCTGGCGGTCTTCGTCTTCGCCCGTAAAATAGATCTGCCCGTCGTACCGGTTCCAGAGTGCACCCGTAACGGCCGGATCGAAGTCTTTTGTGAGGGCTTGCGCATGCTTTGTGGCCGGGTCGTAAAGGAATAGCTGACCGTCGTATGAGTTGGATATCTGTTCATCCTTTATATTCAATCCAATACCGTTGAATGCATCCCCCGAGCCATTCACCAGCAACTGTTTGCCGTCGGGCGAAAAGGCGGCGCGGCTTATAAAAGCGGCTCCTTCCCATAAGGTGTCGACGGCAAGAGTCTGCAAATCCATTTTATACAACGAATGGCGCGAAAAAGGACGCGACGTGTACACCCGTTCGCCGGTACTGAAGAGAAGGTAGCGGCTATCGGCGCTTACGTCATTGATCGAAGTGGAGTTATGCCCGTAGGTCAGTTGCTCGAACAGCCCCGACGTCAGGTCGTACCGCCAGATAAACGAACGGTTGCGGAAACCGGGCAGGCGGTCGGCAGGCTCCAGCACGCGGATCAGCTCCGCGCCCTCTTTCGGCCCCTCCTCCTCTACGGTAAAGAGCAGGAACGTTTCGTCGGGAGAGAAGCGGAAGTTCCCTTTCGGCAGGTTTTCGGCCAGTAGCTCCTCCTG
>JAISQD010000206.1 GCA_031274415.1 Tannerellaceae bacterium
ATCTGCTGGTACTCCTTACTCAGCCGGTGTTCGATCAACTCCTGGTAGCGGCGCAGCTTCACGGCGTGGTATCCGCCTACCGAGTGATGGAAATAGGAGACGTCGGTATTTTGCCATGGATCGTTCAATCCCAATACCCGGAAAGAGGCGTCGGTATCCTTGAATATCTCTCTATCCGCCACGCTCTCCTTATAGGTCTCCTCCGCCTTTTCCTTTGTATAACTGCCCTCGTTGATGTAGCGGCGGTCGATCGTCCAAAGATCCACCAGGATCAGGAGGGCGACGCCGGCGCTCACGACAACGGCCGCGGTCTGCCTGTTCTTCGATTTCCAGAACCAAAAGAGCAATCCGGCGCCCAACAGGATGAATATCAGGGAACGAAGCGCATCGGAAGAGGCCAACGACGCCCGGTCGGCGATCAACGCATTGTAGTACCAATCGGGGTATTGCCCCATATAGTGGGTATCATAAGAAGAGCGGAAATCCAGGAACAGGGAGGGCGCCAACCAGATAAGCAGGCAAATGCCGCCGGTCAGCCCCAGCGACCAGAGAAACCCTTTCCTTAACGGCTTCTCTTCCACCTCTCCCGCCAGGATCAGGCGAAGCCCCCAGATGGCGACAATAGGAAAGACCAATCCGGGAATGACCAACGCCATCTCCACCGTTCGGAACTTGTTATACAGGGGCAGGTAGTGGAACATCAGGTCGTTAAAAGCGTCGAAGTTACGCCCCAATGCCAGGAAAGTCAGGAACACCGCTCCCCCCAGAAGCCACCATTTCAACGGGTCGCGGATCACAAACATCCCCAATACAAACAGGAAGCATACTAAGGCGCCGAAATAGACGGGGCCGGAGGTAAATATCTTATCTCCCCAATAGGTGTAGGTTTGCACCTCCTTGCCGACTTGGTAATTACGCTGTTTATGCTCCTTGTACAGTTCGGATGAGCTGCCCAGCGTACCGCCCGAGCCTCCGCCGTAGGCGTTGGGGATCATGACGGTAAGCAATTCTTTCCAGCCGTAACTCCACTGGAACGCATAGTCTTTGTCCAGGCCTGTGGAGGCTTTCTCGACGTGTCCGCTTTCATCGGCTTTGGGCGTGAGTTCGGATTGTCCGCGGATAGAGTGCTGCCCCAGATCCCAGTTGGAATACAACCCTTGTGCATTCGGCATGACGGCAAGAACGACGCAGGCCAGCATAATGAGCGATACTTTCAACCACTCATTAAGTTCTTTCTCCTTGATCTTCCGTACCGTATACCCCAGATACAAGAACAGGCAAAGGAGTACCAGGTAATAGGTGATTTGGACATGCCCGTTCGCCAGCGAGAAGGCGACCCCCAACAGGAACAACACGCCTCCCCACAGATACTTTCGCTTGAACAAAAGGGCGATGCCGGCCAGCGTCAACGGCATGTACCCGATCACATATGCTTTCACAATATGTCCGGCCTCGATAATAATGATATTGTAGGAAGCAAAAGCAAAGGCAATCGCCCCCGCTATGGCCAGCCACCAGTTGACCCCCATCACACACATCAACAGATAAAAGCAAACCAATCCGACAAACACCATCGCTGCATGCGTATACCCGGGCAATTTCATCCAGCCGTCGATCACGCCGAATGAGGGCAGTTGCGGGGCCGGGCTTCCGTATCCTGCCCCGTAAGGCATCCCCGAAAACATAGCGTCCGACCATGCGCTGAACTCACCCGGCTCGGCCGTATCGGCATACTTCTGCACATGGCTTTCGCCCATCCCCCTTGCTTTGATGTTGTCTCCCTGTATGATCACCTTCCCTTCAAACACAGCAGGAGCGAAATAGGCCATCACCAGTACGAGAAATAGCGCTATGGCCGCCACATGTTTACCTGTTTTTCTTATCAGATTCTGCATATCTTTATTACTAATATGAATAATTCGCAAATATACATATTACTAATATGAATAAAACGAAATTATTCACATTACTAATATGAATAAATCCGCCTTTAGCGGATTCATACTCTTCCCTTGAACCATTTTGCGGTATAAAAACGCATGGCGAACCAGAGATGAAGCAGCATCGTAGAAAGAGCGCCGTAGTAGGTACACATAATATGGTACCTCTCTTTTAACGAGGATTTTCGCTGTGTCGTACTGACTCCGCCATCCAGGAAATTCGAGAGAACCAATTGCGTATTGAATCGTGTCTTTGCCTCTTTCATGCACCGGATACACCAGTCGAAATCGGATGAATAGCGGTATTGCAGGTCGAATAGCGGAGCCATCGAACGTTTGACGATAAACGATTGGTGGCAGACCAGCATCCCCATCCGGAAACTTTTCCACGACAACCTCTTTGGCGCTTTCAACCGCCGTAAACCAACCGCTTTTCTTTCGGCATCAACCACCATCGTTTCGCCATAAATGATGTCGGGGCATTGCTTTTTCTTTTTGAGCAAACCGGCAATCTGCTGCACCGTATCCGCCGAATAAAGCGTATCCCCTGCATTTATAAACCAGACATAATCTCCCATCGCCTTCCGTAGCCCTTTATTCATCGCATCATACAACCCCTTGTCCGGCTCGCTGACCCAGTAGGCTATTCCGGCGGCATATTGCTTGATCAGATCAACCGTCCCGTCTGTCGATCCCCCGTCGATAATCAGGTATTCAATATGGGGATACGACTGGTTCAGGATACTTAAAACAGTCTCTTCCAGCCAACGGGAGGCATTGTAGGTGACCGTGATGATGGAGAATGTGGGGGGAGTCATGAGTGAACTGTCAGGAATCATTTTCTTTTTCTAATAAATGGGTGTATAAACGTATGTATTTTCCGGCAATAATCTGTTCGCTATATGAAGCCTCTACCTTTTTCAGGCAAGCTTCGGACAACAGCCGCTTCTCTTTATTTTCCAAGACCCACTCTATGCCACGAGCCAAATCTTCCACATCCCCATACGAGGCCAAATAGCCATTTTCCTTATGGTTGATGATATCCGTTTGCCCGCTATTATTGAAACTGACAACCGGACATCCGCAAGCCATGGATTCAATCAATGTTTGCCCAAATGTTTCATAAAAAGAGG
>JAISQD010000043.1 GCA_031274415.1 Tannerellaceae bacterium
AGGCCATACTGAATGATTCGTTTACTTTTGTTCTTCTTTTCAGCGCCATTTGTATGTTAATTAGCCGGTTCGTTCAATAAATCCATAAACTCCATCGTGCGGGCTTCCATCTTGTTCACGACATTGTCGACGCTGGATACCAAGTAATTGTAGGCAAACAGGGTGATGATGCCGACAATCAATCCGGCCACCGTCGTCACCAACGCTTCATAGATACCGTTCGACAGCAGGGAGATATCGACATTGGAACCGGCGTTCGCCATATCAAAGAAAGCCCTCACCATACCGGTCACCGTACCCAAGAAGCCGATCATCGGCGCCCCGCCTACGATGGTGGCAATCAGCGGAAACCCTTTTTCTAATTTTGCCACTTCAAGATTCCCGACATTCTCGATAGCGATCAGCACGTCGTTCATCGGACGCCCCAACCGCGAGATGCCCTTTTCGATCATGCGGGCGGAAGGCGTATTGGTACTGCGGCACAGGTTTAAAGCCGATTCGACTTTTCCCTCATGGATATAATCCTTGATCCGGTTCATAAACGACTCGTCCTCTTTCCCTGCGCGGCGGATGACCAGCAGGCGTTGGATAAAGATATACACTGCCAAAAGCGACAAGATGAGCAACACACCCACAATCCATCCGCCTTTTGTAGCCAGATCCAATATGTTTATCTCTGCTTCGGTGGGCATGCCTGCCGTTGTCAAATCAGGCATATCATCCGGCAGTTGTGTTCCGGCGGCCTGTAATGAAAGTAAAATACTCATTGTTTTTGTCCTTATTTTTATTAGTATTACTGTTTATTTCTGTTGTAAACATGCTTTATATAACGAAATGGCCTTTTCCAATCCATAATATAAGGCGTCGCAAATAAGGGCGTGCCCTATGGACACCTCTTCAATCCACGTGATGTGCTGGTTAAAGAAAGCCAGGTTGTCAAGATTCAGGTCATGCCCGGCATTGACGCCCAAACCCAAGCTTTTCGCATACTTGGCGGCGGCGGCAAAAGGGCTGATCGCCGCCTCTTTATCAACAGGGTAATTGGCCGCATACGGTTCGGTATACAGCTCTATGCGGTCTGTCCCTGTTTTAGCGGCAAGTTCGATATTATCCAGGTTTGTCCCTACAAAGAGAGAGGTACGAATGCCTTTGGAGGTAAACAGATCGACCAGCTCGCTCAACAGGTTGAACGAGTCTTTCACCTGCCACCCGGCGTTGGAGGTGATCGCATCGGGCTTGTCGGGCACCAGTGTGACCTGCGTGGGTTTTACCTTTAATACCAAATCAATGAATGGTTGACAAGGATAGCCTTCTATGTTGAACTCTGTTTTTATCAACGGTTTCAACGCGTATACGTCGGCATAACGGATATGGCGTTCGTCGGGGCGTGGATGAACGGTAATCCCCTGCGCCCCAAACGTCTCGCAATCGACCGCCACTTTCAATATATCCGGCATATTACCGCCTCGTGCATTGCGAATAGTGGCTACCTTGTTTATATTTACACTTAAATTTGTCATTGTATTATCGTACTATCTTTTCTTTTGTTTATATTTGCATAAAAGTAACGGCAAATTTAGCAGGATTTAGGGAATATATGGAAAAATGTTAGTGAAAGATTTCATAACAAAAGAAATTCCGGTGTTAAAAATCTCTGATACGGTAAGATTCGCCTTATCCGTCATGGATGACCTGAAGTTAAGACATCTTCCTTTAGTGACGGATGGAGACTACCGGTGTCTGGTATCGGAAAAGGATTTATTAGAGATGCCGGACCTGATGGCTGCAATTGGAGAACCGGTATTGTTCGCGCCGAGTATCAAAGAAAATGGGCATTTGCATGAGCTGATCGCCCGCATGGCGCGGTACCATCTTTGCCTGTTGCCTGTCGTCTCTGCCGGAGGGCGGTATCTTGGAGCCATTACCGGTGATCAATTGATTGAAATTCTTGCCGGTTTATGTCATGCCGAAGCGTTGGGGAGTGTGATTGTCCTGGACATGTGGCCACAGGATTATGTGCTTTCCGATATCGCCCGGATAGTGGAAGATAATAATGCCCATATCATGAACCTGTTTTCGACGATGGATGGCGAGAACAGAGGACGGCTGGCGGTGACCATTAAAATCGACCTTGAAGATGCTACCCCTGTGATTCGCAGCTTTGAACGGTTTAATTATAAAGTCCTGTCCCATTTCATGGAGACGGGAATAGTGGACGAAGTCTTGCAGCGGCGCATGAACGAGCTGCTGTATTATATGAATATGTAAAGGAAAAAGGCGTATGAAGGTAGGCATATTCGGCAGCAACTGTCAAATAGAGAAGCAGAATCTGGTCAGACGGTTGTTTGAGAAGTTGTTTGTCATGGATGCGGAAATCTATGTCGATCACGACTTCTATCCGTTTCTTGCGGATAACCCCGGTTATAAGCCGGAGATAAAGGGGGTGTTGACCGGAGATGCATTTGATTTGGATATGGCATTAAGCGTTGGCGGCGACGGGACTTTTCTCCGTACGGCCGCCCGGGTAAACAAACAGGATATCCCGATTTTGGGGATCAATACCGGCCGGTTGGGGTTCCTGGCGGATATAGGGAGTAATGAGCTGGAGGAAACGCTGGATGAACTTTTCAAGAATTATTATACGGTAGAAGCGCGTACCCTGCTACGCCTGCATACGGAAGAGGGCGCTTTCGGGAACTACAATTATGCGTTGAACGAAATTGCCGTTTTAAAACGGGACACCTCCTCCATGATTACCATTCATGCCTCCATAGGAGAAGAGTATCTTGCCACCTATCAGGCGGACGGTTTGATTATTGCCACACCGACAGGTTCTACGGCCTACTCCATGAGCGTGAACGGACCGATCATCGCTCCTCAAAACAATAGCCTTGTCCTGACGCCTGTCGCTCCCCATTCGTTAAATGTGCGTCCGTTGGTTATCCCCGACTCCTCTGTCGTTACGCTGGAGGTGGAAAGCCGTAACGAAATATTCCTCGTATCATTGGACGGACGGTCCGAGATCTTTCCGGCCGGCGATGTACTGACCATTTGCAAAGCGGATTATACGACAAAAGTCATTAAGCGGCGCAATCATACGTTTTACCAGACGTTGCGTGAGAAACTGATGTGGGGCGCGGATGCAAGGATGAAGTGATCATACGCTTTTACAATTGAAAACGTAGACTTTTAAGTAAAATTGCATGCTGCATATCCTAATTTGTTTTACTTTTGCATCAAAATTAAATAATGCGAAACGTTCATTTGATCTCTGTCTCTGAACCTTTAATGCTTGATCTGGCTGTTGCAATCAAGGGAGAAGGATATGACATAACAGCTTCCGGCGATGACTTGACCGAAGCGGCTATGGCAAAGCTTCGTCTTGCCGGATGTGTGTTTTATGGGAATGGCTGGTTCCCCGACCGGTTGATGAAGAGTATAAATTTTGTTGTCCTTGGCACGGAAGTCAAGCGGAATAACCCCGAATTGCTACGGGCAAAAGAGTTGGGGCTGTTGATCCTCTCCATTCCCGAATTTATTTTTGAACGGACTAAAGAGAAGACGCGTGTTGTCGTAGCCGGCAGTCAGGGAAAGAAGTCCATTATTTCGATGATTGTGTATGCGCTAAACTTGCAGAAATTAAAGTTCGACTATGCCCTGACAAGTGAAATAGCCGAATTATCCAGCCGGGTAAAGATCAGCTTCGAAGCGCGTATTGCTATTATTGAAGGGGATGAACATGTGACCTCCAAGCTTGAGAAACGGTTTCAGCTGGAATTTTACCGGCCGCACATTGCCGTGCTGACGAACCTGATCTGGACGCCGTCCAGCGGACATACCACGCCTGAAAAGTACCCGGACGTCTACCGCTCTTTTATCTCTTCCATCAAGAAGGAGGGAAAACTGATTTATTACAGTGGCGACAAGGTGGTGAACCAACTGGCGGAAGAGGTACGTGACGATATTACAGCCATCCCGTACGAACAGCATGCCATCACGGAAAGGAACGGGGAGACCTTTTTGCAAACGCGTTACGGAGACTATCAGGTACGCATCCCGGACGCTTATTTCCTGATCAATTTGAATGCCGCCCGTTTAGTCAGCCGTCAATTGGGAGTCAAGGATACCAACTTCTATCAGGCCATGTCTGATTACAGCCTCTCTTCGTTTCTATGATAATCGCCCAGCGGAAAAGAACGGAAAATATAGCCGAATACCTGCTTTATATGTGGCAGGTAGAAGATCTGATTCGCGCCAACCGGTTCGATATGGATGTGATACGCCGTACGGTGATAGCCCGTTATGACCAGCCGGAAGAGGTGAAAGAAGAGATTGCCCGCTGGTATGAAGAGCTGATCGGGATGATGCGCGGCGAGGGCGTCGTGGAGAAGGGGCATATACAGTTGAATAAGAATGTGATCCTCACATTAACGGAGCTGCATCTGCGGCTACTCAGATCTCCTGAAGAGATGATATACGGTGCGGCATATGACAAAACGCTCCCTTATATTGTACACCTCCGGTCGAAGTCGGGAGGCGAAGATATCGCTGAATTGGAAACCTGTTTCACGGCTATTTATGGCTACCTGATGCTTAAAATGCAACAGAAAGAGATCAGTGCGGATACGATGGAAGGGATAAAACAGATCAGCTCATTCCTTGCTTTGCTCTCCGAAAAGTACCGGGCAGACAGGAATGGCGAACTGGAACTCAAAGAATAGAAACGGATGAAAACAATTTTAGTCACCGGCGCCAACGGGCAACTGGGGAACGCGCTTCGCCGGTTGGCGTGGCAATATGACGGCCGGTATACCTTTCTTTTTACCGATATCGACTCGCTTGATATCGGTGACCGGACGGCCATACAGGCCTGTATACAGTCAAACGCCGTCCGTTATGTGATCAATTGTGCGGCGTATACCGCTGTCGACCGGGCGGAAGAGGATGAAGAACGGTGTTTGAAGATAAACAGGGATGCGGTTCGTTACCTGGGAGAAGCCGTTGCCGGCGCAGGGATAAAACTAATCCATATCTCTACCGATTACGTATACGACGGGACGAACAGCCTGCCTTATGTCGAGACGGACTACACCTGCCCCATGTCGGCCTATGGGCGAAGCAAGCTGGCAGGAGAACGCGCGCTTCAGGACGTTTGTCCGGACGCGGGGATTATACTCCGTACGTCATGGTTGTACTCCGGGTTCGGGAATAACTTCGTGGATACCATCCTCCGTTTGGCAAAAGAGCGGGAGGAGTTGCGCGTGGTATCCGACCAGATCGGAACGCCTACCTGTGCAGGCGATCTGGCTTCGGCGATTCTTTCCATCATCGGGTCTGCCGAAGCGGGCAATTTCTATCCGGGCATATTCCATTATTCCAACGAAGGCGTTTGCAGCTGGTATGATTTCGCGCTGAAGATCGTGCGGTTTGCACAGGTCAATTGCCGGGTGCTTCCCATCGACACGACAGACTATCCTACCCGCGCCATTCGTCCCCAGTACAGCGTACTCAACAAAAGAAAGATAAAAGAGACCTATCACCTGGCCATTCCCCATTGGGAAGAGAGCCTGGAATGTATGCTTCACACGTTAAAAGAGGAAAGATAACATGGCCTATTCGGAAGAGATACGAAAGAGAAGAACGTTTGCCATCGTGAGCCATCCCGACGCGGGAAAGACGACGCTTACGGAGAAACTGCTGTTGTTCGGCGGCGCCATCCACGTGGCCGGCGCCGTCAAATCAAACAAGATAAGGAAGACGGCGACCTCCGACTGGATGGAGATTGAGAAACAGCGCGGCATATCCGTCGCCACCTCCGTCATGGCCTTTGACTATGCCGGCCATAAGATTACGATCCTGGATACGCCCGGTCACCAGGACTTTGCCGAAGATACGTTCCGGACGTTAACGGCAGTAGATAGCGTCATCATCGTCGTCGACGCGGCGAAAGGCGTTGAGGCGCAGACGCGGAAACTGATGGAGGTGTGCCGGATGCGTAAAACGCCGGTGATCGTATTTATCAATAAAATGGACCGCGAGGGGAAAGACCCGTTCGACCTGCTGGATGAGATCGAAGAAGAGTTAAAGATCCATGTACGTCCACTGAGCTGGCCTATTGATATGGGACAGCGCTTCAAGGGCGTGTATGATATTTTTCAGGAAAAGTTGGAGCTGTATACGCCCAGCAAGCAATATGTGACGGAGAGTATCGCGTTTAAAGACATCGACAGCCCCGACCTTGAAAAGCATATAGATGCTTCGTTAGCCGTCAAATTGCGCGAAGACCTCGAACTGATCGGGGGCGTCTATCCCGCCTTTGAGGTGGAGCGTTATTTGAAAGGAGATATCGCTCCGGTATTTTTCGGTTCGGCTTTAAACAATTTCGGGGTAAAAGAGCTTTTGGACTGTTTCATCGACATAGCGCCCTCGCCGCGTCCGGTACAGGCGATCGAGCGTGCTGTCGATCCGGAGGAAGAGCCGTTTACCGGCTTTGTTTTCAAGATCCATGCGAATATGGATCCCAACCACCGCAGCTGTATCGCTTTTGTGAAGATCTGCTCCGGGCGTTTCGAACGGAACGTGAATTACAAGCATGTCAGGTTCAATAAAATGATGCGCTTTAGCAGTCCGACCGCCTTTATGGCACAAAAGAAAGAGACGGTAGACGAAGCCTTTGCCGGTGATATTATCGGGCTTCCCGACACGGGGAACTTCAAGATCGGCGATACGCTGACCGCAGGCGAAGAGCTTCACTTCAAAGGGTTACCCAGCTTCTCACCCGAAATGTTTAAATACATCGAGAATACCGATCCGATGAAATCCAAGCAGCTGAATAAAGGGATAGAACAGTTGACGGACGAAGGCGTCGCCCAATTGTTTACCAACCGCTTTAATGGACGCCGGATTATCGGGACAGTAGGGCCATTGCAGTTTGAGGTCATTCAATACCGCCTTCTGCACGAATATGGCGCCCAATGCAAATGGGAGCCTGTCGGATTGTACAAAGCCTGCTGGATTGAAAGCGACAATGTACACATGCTGGAAAACTTCAAGAAGCGGAAAGTACAATACATGGCCGTCGATAAAGAGGGACGCGACGTCTATCTGGCGGATTCCGCGTATGTCCTGACTATGGCGCAACAGGATTTCCCCGATATTACATTCCACTTTACGTCGGAATTTTAGGGGCTGTTGGATATTATCGGAAGAAAAGACGTATCTTTGGGGAAATAAAATACATATAGATATGACATGGCTTATTAGTATTGGAGTAATTGTAGTGCTGGCCGTTATCGTCGGTTCCATGTACAATTCGTTGGTCAAACTGAGAAACAACCGAGAGAATGCGTTTGCTGATATAGACGTCCAGTTGAAACAACGGCACGACCTTGTTCCCCAATTGGTAGAAACCGTCAAAGGATATGCCGCCCACGAAAAGGAGACGCTGGACAGGGTGATCAGCGCACGTAACGGCGCCGTCAGCGCACAAACGATCAACGACAAGATCGTTGCCGAGAATACCTTGAGTTCCGCCCTTGCCGGTATGCGCATCACCCTTGAAGCTTATCCCGACCTGAAAGCAAACCAGAATTTCATGCACCTGCAGGAAGAGATTGCCGATCTGGAGAACAAACTGTCAGCCGTCAGACGCTACTTCAATTCGGCGACCAAAGAGCTGAACAACGCCGTCCAGACATTCCCTTCCAATATCATTGCCGGAATGTTCGGTTTCCATAAGGAGATCATGTTTGATTTGGGCGAACAGCGGGGCGCATACGAAGAGGCTCCCCAAATCCGGTTCTGATTTGCGGGCTAACGTGTTATGAAGTACATCGGAATACAGACCCAGAAAAGCCGGAATAATACCCGTACCCTATTTTTACTTCTCCTTTTCCCCTGCTTGGTGGTAGGGCTGATCTACCTGTTTTGCTTTTTATTCATCCTGTTCCTCTACAGGGATCAGTATGCTACGCATGCCGAGATGATCGATGCCGTCTATTTCCTGTTTATGGGGATCGCGCCTTATGCGCTCGGAGGCGTTATCCTTTGGTTTATCATAGCTTATTTCAACAATGTCCGTATCATACGGAATGCGACGAATGCCCATCCGTTGGGACGAAAAGAGAATAAACGGGTGTACAACCTGGTCGAGAACCTGTGCATGAGCCAGGGGATGAAGATGCCTAAAATCAACATCATCAACGACGATTCCCTGAATGCCTTTGCCAGTGGGATCAACAGCAGGAGCTATACCATCACGCTGACGAACGGGGCGATTGATCGTTTGGACGACGAAGAGCTGGAAGGCGTCATCGCCCACGAGCTAACGCATATCCGCAACAATGATGTCAAACTATTGATCGTCTCCATTGTTTTTGTCGGTATATTTACCCTGATTGCCCAGATCGGGTTGCAACTGCTCCGCACGACGGGCGGAAGGGTGCGCGGTAAGGATAACAAGGGAGGGGCTATCGTGATTGTTTTGATTGCGCTGGTTATTGCCGCTATCGGGTACCTGTTTTCTTCGTTGATGCGGTTTGCCATCTCAAGGAAACGCGAATACCTGGCAGATGCCGGAGCGGTCGAGATGACCAAGAGGCCGCAAGCGTTGGCAAACGCCCTGCGCAAAATCGCCCTTGATCCGCAGGTGGAGGCGATCAAACGCAAAGACGTCGCCCAATTATTCATTGAGAACCCTGCTGTGACATCCCATTTCCGGAATCCCTTATCCGGCCTGTTCGCCACCCATCCGCCTATCCGGAAACGAATCGAAATACTGGAGCAGTTCTAAGAGCAAAGTAAGGCGAAGACAAGTAAAAGGGTAAACAACAAGACATTTCCCGCCGCACGCCCAAGCGTCGCGTTCAGTTCGCGCCCATGAAAGCGGTACAGGTCGCGCCATGTGGACAGGAAAAAGGCAAAAAAGACAACAAACAGGGGAAGTATCCACCAGCGGGTACGTAAAAGAAGCGGCAAGGAAAAAAGGATAGCCAGTAACCCGTTTGCCAGATAAAACCAACGGCCGAATGCACGGCCGAACCGCACGACCGACGTTCGTTTACCGGCCGCCCTGTCCTGCTCGTAATCACGGTAATTGTTGACGACCAATATATTGATGGAAAGGACGCCAAGCGAAAGAGAGAGGGGAAAAGATAAAAAACTAAACGAAGCCGCTTGCACGTAATAGGTCAGGCAAACCGGAATAACTCCATAAAATATCCCGACACAAATATCCCCCAAACCATGATATGCTAAGGGAAAAGGTCCGGCGGAATAAGCCAGCACGCAAAGTGCAATGGCGGCTCCCGCAAAAAGAAGTGCCCACCCCGCCAGGTAACAGAGGACACATCCGCCCAGGCAGGCCAGCCCCAACGCAATAAAAGTCCCCGTCAACATCGCCCGGGGAGTGATCCATCCCGAGGCGACTGCACGCTCCGGCCCGAGACGCTCTTCCGTATCCGCCCCTTTCTTGAAATCAAAATAATCGTTCGCAAAGTTGCTGGCAACCTGTGCCAACAGGGCGACCCAGAAACATAATACCGCCGGCACGACACCGAACATCCCGTCGCAATAGGCCAGCGCACACCCTAAAAGGACAGGGCTGGCCGATGCGGGAAGCGTCTTTGGCCTTGCCGCTTTCACCCAAGCGTGTATATACTGCGTTGTCTTTCCCATTTTCTTTCCCCCGTAACAGATGCAAAAATAAGAACAAAAAGAGAATTTTTGTCTCCTTCCGCACAGGAAATCACCATACCTTTGCGGCATCAAATATACGTTCTACATATATGGCAACTAAAAAAGCGAAATTAGGCGTTTACCTTTCCGTTATTCTACTCATTGCCGGCTGTGTTCTGGCCTGCAGTTCGATCATATCAAACGATTACCTGAAACTGGTGATCGTGATGGCCTTTCTTTGTGGCGGTTTGTACGGAGTAATGAAATCGCTCAGTACCCCGGAAGATAAACAAGAACCGTAGGGCGCAAAAACGACACGGGAGACCTTACCCTTTTCTTCGGCAATCAGTAGCACGTTTGTCGGCAGGAAGTAGCTCGTTCCTCCCGAGAGATTGATCGTTCGCCAATTGGAGGACGATCGTTCGCCATATGGCGGTCAACTGTTCGCCAATTGGCGGTCAATCGTTCGCCAATTGGCGAACGATCATGACCTCCCTTACAAGCCGGTAGTTTCTCCTTATCAAAAGGGTAGTTTGTGCCGAAGAAAAGGGTAAGGTCTCCCGTGTCGTTTTAAATAATCCGATGTTTCTTATTTCGAGCAGACGCTAAATCAAAGCTTTTTTGTAGCTTTGCCTAATATTTCAATCAAAGTATGATGAAGCGAGTTATTCTTATATTGTCCTTGTTTTTTCCTTGTTTCACGGGATACGCCCAAAACCAGAATCCCATGATATGCCGGCCGGGGTTTACGTTTGATATGAGCCTCTCCTCTCACTGGGGCAAGGGACAACCTGTTGTGACAGGTATTTATCCCTATTCCCCTGCCGAACAGGCGGGTCTGAAAGTGCACGATATCATTGAGGCAATTGATGGAATCCATGTGACGGACGTGACCGTCGATGAGATACAACAACTGTTAAACCCCGCAGGCAGGAATGACATAACGCTGACCGTATCCAATCTGAATACGCCGTCAAAGCAATTGACTTTCAGGAAAGAATGTAAGCGGAGCGATGCCATAACGGAAGACCAGCTGGCCTCCGCTTTTTCCCTCTATAGCCTTGAGAGTACCAGCGAACAGTTATTCACCTGCCCCTTTAAAACAACGACCACCACCGATCCGGTCGACTTCAGTCAATTCAAGACCTTTGCCTTTGCCGCGATCGACGAGAACAACCGCCGGCTGGAAGAGATCATTAATAGCTGCATCGAAAAAGAATTGACAAAGAAAGGATTAATCCTCAACATGACAGAGCCGGATATCCTGATACACACCTATTACTTTTTTGATAAGAATCCCCATTACATGGGAACGAATAAGATCTTGGCGGAAAAGCAACCGGCTTACCGGTATGATTTCACACGCAGCACAATCGTGAAGTTCCCGTTCCTTAATTATGCAGCGGCGGAAGCAGAAGCGGAATACCTGTTGCAGTTCGGTATCCGCCTGACCGACCGGCGCGACGTAGAGGGGCGCGTCCTGTGGGAATGCGAAGCCAATGAGCTGTTGGAAAGCTCTTACCGTCTGGACGACTATGTGCGTATCCATACTCCCCTGATGTGCATGCAATATCCGTATGCAAAATACAGCCGGAACGTACAGTACTTAGTCTGCCGGAAAACATACAATTATACAGGGATCAGCTACGATATCAACCGTCTGGAACTGATTTCGGATGTCGATCGCAACTCGCCCGCCTACGCTGCCGGCATACGCCCGCGCGACGTGATAGAGAAGATCGACCACCACGAGATGAACCACTCCGTCGAAGAGTTCACGGCCGCCTATAAGCAGTTTATTTCGACTACCATGAAGCTGCGCGACGCCAATACGCTGTTTACCGATGCCAATGGCTTCAAGTATTGCATGTACTGGGACAAGTCCAGCTATCCGCAGGTGGCCGACGCCATCCGGCAGACCAAGTATATGTCGGCCTTCTCCTACCTGTACAAATATGCGCCTTATGTGAACCCGTCGGAAGCGAATACCTGCACGTTCCATATAAAAAGGGGTAAGAATAGAATGGAATTGGTCATCCGTCCGTCTGTCCGTACAGAGGTAACGGTTGAGATTAAATAACCCCCACCGGATGAATGAATGACGTGATCGTGATATATCCTTGTAATTTTGAACAAAAGACGGGCTTTGACACGATCCGCGGGCTTATTGCCGGGAAATGTTTAAGCCCACTGGGAGAAGAGCGGGTCGCGGAAATGGCTTTTTCGGGCGACTACGCGGTTGTTTCCGGATGGTTAGACCAGACAGACGAGTTTCTCCGTATCCTGAGCGGCGAAAAGGAGTTTCCGGCGGCCTTCTTTTTTGACGTCCGCCACGCCCTCAAACGGGTACGTCCCGAAGGCGCCTACCTCGACGAGGCCGCGCTTTTTGACCTCATGCGTTCTTTGCAGACGATTCGCGCTATTGTCCGCTTTTTCCATGTTCCCGAAGGGGAAGAGGTCGCCTATCCGGCGCTTACCGCACTGGCAGGCGACATACAGGTCTTTCCGCGCCTGATAGAGAACATCGGCGCCATACTGGATAAGTCCGGGCGGGTAAAAGACAACGCCTCCCCTGCCCTGTCGCGGATACGCAAAGAGATCGCGGTCACCATCAACGGGATATCCCGCAGCCTGCAATCCATTCTCCGGGCGGCGCAGGAGGACAAGGTGGTGGACAAGGACGTCACGCCGACGATGCGCGACGGACGGCTGATGATTCCGGTAGCCCCGGCGTTCAAACGCAAGATACGGGGCATCATACACGACGAATCGGCCAGCGGGAAAACGGTGTTTATCGAACCCGAGGCTGTCGTGGAAGCCAATAACCGTATCCGCGAACTGGAAGGGGACGAGCGGCGGGAGATCATCAGGATACTGACAGCGTTTACCGACCTGATCCGTCCGTCGATACCGGAGATCCTGCAATCGTATGAGTTCCTCGCCGATATGGATTTCATCAGGGCAAAAGCGCTCTTCGCCGCACAGATAAACGCCATACGGCCGGAGATGGAAAACCGGCCGCAGATCGACTGGATACGCGCCATACATCCCCTGCTCTACCTCTCGCTGAAGAAACAGGATAAACAGGTAGTCCCCTTGGATATCATGCTGACGGAAGAGAAACGGATACTCCTTATATCAGGCCCCAATGCAGGAGGCAAATCGGTTTGCCTCAAGACGGTCGGCCTGCTGCAATACATGTTGCAATGCGGACTCCTGATCCCCCTGTATGAACGGTCGCGCACCGGCATTTTCTCCGGTATCTTTATTGATATCGGCGACGAACAGAGCATCGAAAACGACCTGAGCACGTACAGCTCGCACCTGATCAACATGAAATTCTTCATCAAGAACTGCGATCAAACGACCATCCTGCTGATTGATGAATTTGGCAGCGGTACGGAGCCGCAGATCGGCGGGGCGATTGCCGAAGCGTTGTTGGAACGGTTTGTCCGGAACGGGAGTTTCGGCGTCATCACCACCCACTACCAGAACCTGAAGCATTTTGCCGAAGATACGCCGGGAATTGTCAACGGCGCCATGTTGTACGACCGCCATGGTATGCAGCCGCTTTTCCAGCTGGCGATCGGCAATCCCGGCAGTTCGTTTGCCGTAGAGATCGCCCGTAAGATCGGCTTACCCGAAGAGGTCATCGCCGATGCCTCCGCCAAAGTGGGTTCGGATTACATCAATATAGATAAATACCTCCAGGATATTGTCCGCGACAAGCGCTATTGGGAGACGAAACGCCAGAACATAAGGCAGCAGGAAAAGAAGCTGGAAGAGATCACCGGCCGGTACGAACAGGATCTGGAAGCCGTAGACAAGCAACGCAAAGCGATCATACGCCAGGCAAAAGAGGAAGCCGAACGTATCATCGCCAACGCCAATACCAACATAGAACGTACCATACGACAAATCAAGGAAGCGCAAGCCGGAAAGGAAGAGACCAAATCAGCCCGTAAAGCATTGGACGAATTTAAAGCCTCCGTACTGGCCACGGAAGAGGCCGACGAGAAGATCGCCCGCCAGATGGCCAAACTGAAAAAACGACAGGAGCAGAAAAAACAGAAACAGACGCCGACGCCGTCATCCGCAATCGCCGAAGACCGTATCTCGGCAGGAGACAACGTCCGCCTGAAAGGGCAGACCTCCGTCGGGACTGTGCTGGACATACAGGGTAAAGAGGCATTAGTAGCCTTCGGGATGATCAAGAGTACGGTTAAATTGGAGCGGTTGGAAAAAGCCGGCAAAGGACAACCAAAGAAAGAGGAACGGAAAAGCGCCTTTGTCAGTCACCGGACGACAGACGAGATGCACGAAAAGAAACTGCATTTCAAGCAGGAGTTGGATGTCAGAGGCATGAGGGGCGATGAAGCGTTACAGGCTGTCACCTACTTTATCGACGACGCCATACTGGTCGGCGTCTCGCCAATACGTATCCTGCACGGTACGGGAACGGGCATTCTACGGCAACTGATCCGCGATTATCTACACTCCGTTTCCGGTATCCGCCGGTATCACGATGAACATGTACAGTTTGGAGGCGCCGGAATTACCGTCGTCGAATTGGAATAAAGAACGCACAAACCCACGTCAATTACTTGGCAAGGGCAATGCTATATTTGTCCCTTACGCACCGTACCGGAAAAGCGTTCGCTCTATTGGCGGTATAATCGTCAGGAATGGCAGAGGTCGGTGTATAAGAGAAATGGTATGCCTTTGCGTTATATTCCGAAGCCGACCAGACATGCCCGAGTGTAACCGCGTTCCCCGCATGATCTAAGCCTCCTGCCAATGCATACGTATCCCCGTTCTTTTTGTTTGACGTGAATCCTTTCCACGGCGATAAATTACCTGTACCGTAGGGTACACGCCATCCGAAGGGACAAGGGTCGTATGCCGTTTTAGCGTTACCCCCTAACGTTTTCCATAAATTGTTGTTGGAACTGCCTGTACTGCTATACCAGTCGTTAGGGGTTTTTGAACTGGTATAGAAGGTCGTCGGGTTGGCGATTGAGTTATCCAGGTTATCCGGCACAGTGACTTCCTCTTTGATAAAAGGAGTGGTCGAAGCAAAGCTGCCGGTGAAGGGGTCTTTCCGCCCCCATTGGTAATACAGGCCATATGCATCCGCCGTTTCGCCTGCCTCGTTTGCGCCCAGGTTACGATCCAGGAAGAAGAAACCATTGTTTGCTTTCATCGTTGTGCCCGGATTGCCATGAGGTATCCATATATGCCAGCTCCAAAGGATTTCGTCCGGTGGATTTCCTCCTACCATCCCCGTACTGCCATACGCGACTAAGGCAATAACGGCATTTCCGTAGGAGGCATTCCCCTTTTTGATTACCTTAATCTCACTGCTTCTCTCAAGGTCGTCTTTCTTAGAATTGGCGTCAAGATCAATCAGATCGGCAGGTTCAGACCAAAGGATCGTAGCTCTGAGATCCTTCGCTTGGCCTACCCGGTTTCCATCCATATTGGCTGAGTTAACAGGGATTAAAAGAGTGGCGCCCTGATTAGCACTCATTATATAACAATTCGACCCAATGACCTGTCGTATTTTAATCTCCCGTTTCAAAAGGCCTGCGGTGACCAATATGGTCGCTTCCCGCGGTGCGTCTGTCTTATTGGCCTCCAGGATACAATAAGGCAGCTCCGTTGCCGGAACGCTCTTCGGCCCTGTCAGTACTGTCTTATCGCTACCTTTAGAGCCAAGCCTTAACCAGTCTTGTGTTAACGAATCGGTGACAACCGCTTTCCATCCACCGGGATAACTGGTTTCCACATGAGCCTTATAATCGCCTTCCATCCAGTCTGCGATAATCTGCTGGCTGGTCACCCCCAATTCATATTCGTCGTTCCATGTAGAACTACCGATTAATAAATCGCTAACGATCAAGTTCGTTTCCAAATTAGCCGTTTTAGCATCCAACGCTTCCTGAAGCGTGGCATACCCTTTGCTTGTTACGTTGAGGATATTGACTTCGTACAGGTGGTTTCGCAGCAGGGGGATATAGTTGACACCACTCTTGAAGTTGATCCGGTAATAAGAGGTTTCATTGTAAAAGGTCGCCTTTACGACCAGAAAAGTAGCCCCTGTGCTGGCCTCCTTCGGTATCGCGTTGGATTCGGGCACATAGATCCGGCGCCGCATCACACTGTCGGTCGTCGATATGGTTTCGAAATGGAATGTAGTATGCGTAATACTATCCGCTGCGGTAAAGGGATACAGGTTAGGCGTTGTCACCGACGAGATACTTAACGGGCTTCCTGCCGGATAGATATACCCTTTTTTCTTTATTTCCCGGACATACACTTCCTGAATAACGAAGTTTTGTCCGAATCCAAGCGCCGGCCCCGTTCCATAGATATTCACTCCTATATCTATCCTGGCAACGGCGCGTAAGATATCGACCTTTGGATCGCTGGTCGTATTATCAATATAGTCTGCCGTTTGCCCCCACATCGGGAACGGGACAAAGTCGTTCGCCGGATTGAAACCGCCTCCTGCTATGTTTTGCCAGCTTTCGTCGTATGTCAGGCTGTTCAGTATATCTGATTTTTTTGTCGTGGGAGTCAAGGCAAGAGCATTAACCACCGCTCGGGCATTGGCAATAAAGACTAAGCGGACACCCTCTTTCAGCCCTTTCAACCTGAGTGCAATCGTTTTATGCTCTCCTTTCGTATAGGAGGCATTCGCCTTAATACTATCCTTATCGACTTCTATCCTGTACGAAAAGAGTTCATCCAGTTCATTTGCCGCTTTTTTAAAGGCCAATACATCCAACTCTTTAATGTAATTCTCATCAATTTCGCTTATACTCGCATACGTTTTCGGAGCGCTTGCTCCCGGCAAAACGACCTTGACAAGCGTCTCTTTTTCATCCGGGTTAGTATGGTTCGGTGTTGGTACTGGAGTTTCATCCGTTGTACAAGCGCCCAAAAGAAATACGGCTAATATGTAGATACTCCACTGTTTCATTATAACATCTTATTATATTCAATTTTGTTTATCACAATTTATCGAACAATTTTTATTTTTCTCGTTAGTTTTCCTGCAGCAATTTCAATATACCCTGTGTCGCCGGCAGTTCCCGTACCTGTAACATCAAAACTTAATCGTCCATTATTCGTGATGGTAATATTATTAATCCACGTTTCCGTAGAGGTTGCCGTTAACGGATGCGCATACGTGGTTGTAATAAGGACAACTCCCGAATAGGCGCCTGTCCCTACTTTAAATTCCGTTGGGGTGACGTCCAAGTCATAATCCGCACTGGGACCTGGAATATCTACAGGCTCCCAAGTAACCACTTTTGCATCAATCTCCAGATTTTTCGCACTGTTCTGATCGAAGCTTTTAACGCGTATTGTATAGTGATAATGCGTATTGCGCGTAACGGCCAGATCTGCAACGGTCACACCCGTCGCCGCACTCATCTCCGTATTCGTTTTAGTCCGTACCCCGTCGCCGATAATGACATGATACTCTCTTTTGATATCCGGTTCATCCCTCAAAGCGACTTCAATCGATATATTCGTCCGTTTGTCCAATCCGTAAGGAAGGTATTCGGGAATATAAAACAGGAAATTGCCCTTGAAGCTGTCGGCTACCTCTACGTAGTTCGGTGAGAGGAGAGAACCGGGCGCACCGTCAAAGAAATCCGTATCGGTCGTTTTACTATAGGCCACCGGCGAGAGGTAAGACTCTTTCGGCATCTGTTTGATGGATATCTTTTTCAATTGAATCGGGTCGTTCCCGCCGTTTGCCAGCTCGGAAAATTTACAGACCAGGTCAATCGTTACTTTTGAAAAAAGCCTCGAGACGGTTCCTCCGCTACGGGTCAAATCGACCGGCGCCCCGTTGATGGTGGTCTGTCCCTTGCTGTCGATATAGACATTTTCATATTGCCCGAACATCGGTATCGGACTATGCTCATTCACTACGGGATAAGCGTTGAATTGCAGCATCGTTCGTTTCAGTTGCGTACGCGAAGTGACACTCCCCAGATCCCAGCCCGGTTGTTCGTTTGCGATCAGGAAAAGATGCATATATCCCACAGGGACAATGGTATCAAATGTGATGGCGGCGTTATTGAAATTCTTATGCTGGTTTGACCATAAACGCTCTGTGCCGTTGTCTACAACAAAAATAATCATACGGGCATTCCCGACCTTCTGCTCATCGTCGTCCGGCCCACGGGTGATCACCGTCTGTATGGGTGTGGTTTCAGGCGGCAAGGTTCTTTCTATCAGAATCTCATCCGATGAACAAGAGGAGATACCCAAAAGCATCAGGCACATCCATATTGTAGCATATATTTGTCTCTTCATACTCATACTCTTTTTCTTGTTCTTCCTGCCCTTCTTGTCCTTCTTGTTTTTATCCTTATCTTAAACAGACGTCAAGATTTCACCCGAATTGGAGACTTCCCATCCGTTTATATAAATGTTACTTGTTCCGTTTGTGAAATCAAATACAATTTCGATCTTGAATATATCTTCTGTATCCAGCGTATAACCATCTTTAATCGCTATCGGAACCAGCAGTTCTACCAGGTTCAGCGTCCGGAGTTCCTCGACTTCTCCCGACCCGGCCTTTGAAAGGGGTTTGTTTTTAGTTATGGTCAATTTTGATCGTGTAATATTTGTTTCCAGTTCACGCAGGATCATGAAATCGGCGACCAGACTTTTGCTCTCGTCAACCTGTGCCTGCGGTATATAGTGTAATTGCTTGGTAGCAATGATTGAATTATCAAATCTATAATCTCCATTTCTGGAGGTGATGGTACAAGCGTACCCGCAATCTTCCGGTGTTGCGTCAGGCTCTAATGCCAACCCTTTGACGGTTACTATAATATTTTTTGTATTTTTTATCAGGTCAATCGTGTCCCGTTGGTTTTTCTGAAGATCAGGTTTGACTATCATCCGTTTTGTACCGTGAAACAGGCTGCCGATCCGGTTGTTCACGACATCATCTTCTCCACGTCTGAGCGACAGCATCGCTTCCGCTTTTGTCGTTTTCCCTTTTACGAAAGAGGTCACTTCATAATCTTCCGACAGGTTGCCCCATGCAACAAAGTCGTATTCGCCCGGCGGTAACGGCAGTGTCATGGTATATCCTTCATACAGGCTGGCGCCTTTGGATGCAAACTGATCGACAAACAGGCCTTTTGTGTCGAAAACAAACAGATTTACCTGTTTTACGTCGGATTCCAGCTTGTCTATACGATCCATATTTTTGGTGTAAACAAGCGTTATGCTAACGCCGCACACCGATAAATCGTCTTCAATACACCCCTGTATGGACAACAAGAGGGCTACCAGTAGACAAAGAACAATGCTCCGAAACTTTAAGAAAGTATTAGGCTTCATGTGAATCACTATTTTTTTTTCAAAAGTAAATGTATCCGAAGAGAGGGAGAGCCTCTTTCAGGCTCTCCTCCTCGAAGGAAATAAAATGTATTTATACTTCGCCACCGGCATTTACCGTGGTCCAATCTAAGACATAGATTTTTGCAGTGACATTCGTTTCTTCGTCATTCGGAGTTTGCGGATCCTTATCCAAATTACTCAATGACGGGCTACCAATTTTGCTGAATCCTGTAATATCAGCCCGATACAAATAATTACGTACGATGTATCTCTTCTTGCTAGAACCGGAAACTTCACCTAAGTCAAGACGATAATAACACGCCCCACCATTATATGTTTCAATCAAAGCAGCATACACACCAGTAGGAGTATAACCACTTGCAACATAGGTATCCGTCTCTTCTTTTTCCATAGCGTAAACAACTTTCTTAATGGAATCATAACTCGCGAACAAAGCGCCGGCAGTAATACTCCCATTAAAAAATGTTTTGCCATTCACAATAATGTCTGTAAGCCTGTAGAACGTTCCGCCGGTTGATAATAAAGCAGTAGCAGCATCTTGTGTCACAACCCCGGTAAATTTGTTTACACTCTTATCGTAACTTCCCGGTATCGTGATAATATCCACATTGGGCGTATATTTAGCCTTAATAGCAGCATAGGTCGTATTCCCTTTTACAGACCTGTTATTTGCATTTTCCGTAATATAGTAAGAATTTGTACCTATACCACCAATATTGAATGCATTATTCACCTCAGTGTCAGTTCCCTGATAGTAATAGGGCGCATAACTATCCAGATTCTTCATAAAAGCGTCGTCTTTACCATCAAATACATTGTAATAAGGCGCTATCGGCTTACCGACTACAGCAGGGTCAAGTTGTTGGAAGAGTCCAACGGCACGATTCAGATTCCTAACGCCCCAAGTGAAATCACTAAGCATTCCAGACTTATCAATTGTAGCAATAGAATCTTTAGTACCCTTCGACGTAGGAGACTTGCTATAATGCACGTTTACTTTAGCTATCGTTCTCTGAACATAAATGTCAAACTGGTTCTTTAACGCTCTTGCAGTAGCATCTCCGGTAGCATTCTTTGAGTCGGTCGCACTTATACCCGGCGCAAGTATTCTTACACAGGACGTATCGGCAAGGCTATTGCTGTATACCATTTTACCCGTACCCACAAATTCATTACCCGATATATTAAGGTGAACACCAACCGGTTTGTCAGCAAGAGTTGGAGCAGCTTTAAATTCGCCACCAGATACTACACCCAGATCATACAAATTTTTAGCTCCATCTGCTGCCTTAATAAAATCCCCATACGTTACAGGCTGACCTGAAGCCGGTTTAAGCGCTTTTAATTGGTTATCAAATGTTTTACCATCTGTATTGGCAATAACCAGAATCCTTTTCTTCCCGGAGATCAACAACGAGGTCGCAGACGTATTAATGGTACCGCTGGAAACCGTCACAATTGTATCTACTTCGCATGGTGAAGTAGCGTCCATACCGAAAATAATCAAACGGATACTCGTAATATTAGGAGCATTATTAGCATCTTCTCCCTGATCAGACGTTAAAGTATTTCTTGTAGCAGGGCTGCCTAAAGGTTTTCCGTCTACCAAGAAATTGAATGTTGCATAGGTTGGCTCACCGGAGACTTCTACACCATCCGGGCCTACCGGATTGGGGTTCACTACTTCTTCATTGGAACATCCAACGAAGCCACTTGCCACAATAGTAGCACACATGAAAAATTTAAACATTTTCTTCATTTTCATTTGAATTTAGTAAGTAAAACAATTTAGTAATAATTTAATTTTCTTTTAATCTTGTCTCTTTAATTTCTGTTTCGTTTGTTTATCTGTTTGTCTGTTAGTTAGTGACTATAAAAACACCGATTAATTAGTTAACCGTTTGTCGGCATCTTCTTTTCTCTTCAATTCTTCCAAATTTCTCTGCGCGGCATCTAAATTTCCTTCGGCTGCCCGTTGGAAGAGGTTTTTTGCCCTCGCATTGTTTCCCCGGATCATATTCAGAACGCCCAAGTTGTTGAAATATTCAGGCGTATTCTTTTTTGCTTTTTCCAGATACTGTTCTGCACGTGCTTCGTCCGACGACAACAGGGCGGATGCCGCTGCATTGAGGTTCGCGATCGGATCGTCAGGAAATACTCTCGCCGCCGTTTCAAACACATTCATAAACTCTTTGCTACCTTCGGGGTAGGTGTTCGCTACCAGAAACATTTCGTTCAGGCTCAACTGCTGCGGATGTGTTTTGATGATCCGCTTAGCCTCATCCACATTGAATCCCCTTGCGTTGTAGTCAATACGGGCTACTACGCGGCGAAGCTGCGGATAAAGTTCGTTCAACAACCGGCGGTATATATACCCTCCGCCTAAGGATTGCAAACGTTGTTTCCTGTCGTACGGGCTTCCGTAACGTATGATGGATATGATTTCATTCTTTTGTTCGATAGGAGAATTCTGTACTAAACGGGCTAATCCTTCCCAGTCTTCCCCTCCGTGTCCTACACGCAACAACTGCGGAGCAATACCGCTACGCATGGAGAGGTAGTGTCTTAACGCTTCCGCCCTGCCCCTGGACAACCGGTCGTTAAATGCCACATCACCTTCCGGTGAGGCATATCCGGCAATCTGTACGCCTGTCACCTGCAGATTGGCATCGCCTCTAATTTCGGAGATAATGCCTTCTATCTTTGCCAGTTCGCGTGGGTTGTTCCCGTAAGCGGTAATGATTTCGGCCCGGCCTACGGGGAAATCAAGGAATACGTCGTTTGATTCGCTACGCGACTTTACCGCTTCCACTTCAGGACGGATATAAGCCACGTTGGCCAATGCCTTATATGCCTTAGCGTCTTCCATGACGATACGGTTGGCAACCTTTTCGCTCTCTAATTGCTGTGAGTGCCCGCTGCATGCACAAAGGTCTGTGATCACTTCGAGGTGTGCATCACGCATCCAGCTTTCGTATCCGGTGTTTTGCCGGTATCTGAATACTTTTCGCGTCTCCCTGTTCAGTTCCATCACGGCGTAATGGTTTTTTGTCACCTCTTTTTCCCAACGGTTCAATGCCACTTCACGAAGAAACGCCTTATGACGTTGTTTGCCGTTGATAACGATGTTGGGCAATCGAAGCTCTTTTCCTCCCTGCCCGATCAAAACGGGTGTCAGGACAAGGTAACGGTCTGTACTGATTTTCAGACTGCTCAGGTTAAAGTCCATCACTAAATGTACCGAATCGTCTTTTTGTTTGAGACGTTGTATCTTGACAGGTATCTGCTCTTCGAATATGGTTTGCGCATCTATAGCGGATGTTGTAAAAATCAACAACATAACAGCTATACCTATATTATATGTAACTTGTTTCATCTGCTTCATCTTATTTGATTATATAAATCAGACTGACACCTGCCTTTGTCGGGCCAAAGTAATGCTTTTCGGCATCTTTTATCTTCGGCTCGCATACGCCGCACGGATATTTTCCATAATCGAGGAAAACATACCCAAGTCCAACTGTCGCTTCGAGACTCCAACGTTTACCCAATATCCATTGATACCCGTAAGAGAGACCGCCACCATATGCATACCCTTCATAACGGAAATTCTCAAACCCCGTCCGCTTGATTCCAGCTACATTATAGCCAGCCACATGGGAATGAAGTCCAAAGAAATGTCCGTTAAATTTTTCACATAGCCAAAAACGTAGTTCCGGTTGAATCAGCCAATGTTTTATTTTCCTGTTACTCGGAAAACTCCAGGGATTGTAGTTCACCGGCAGTTCCAAAGACCACTTTTTCCCTAAACCGGCTTCTAATCCCAAGTTCATTGTACTGGTCACATCATATAATAAGTTTGTCTTTACCCCGATCGTCTGTGCGGATATAAACGGCAAACACGCTATATATGTGATTAATATTAAAATGATTCGCCTCATTAATCTTTCTTTGTTATCAAATTTCAGAATTTTATATTTGTTCTAAATAATTACCAAAAACAAGTACCCTTGTTTAAACTCTCCTCATCACCTTCTATTTATAAGGTAGGCTTTCTTTCCTACAAACAAAAGTTGTACATTACTGCTTTTTATAACTTTCTCTTTCTCTGATACAAAATTATATCTTTTTTTATCAACAGCTGTATCCATAATTACTAAAAATGTTTACAATTCCACCCAAATACCTCTTGTTCCGCAAATTAAACCTTTTATTCTTGCAATTGTTTCATTAATTCGGTAGGTGTACACCCAAATTGTTGTTTACAGAAACGCGTAAAGTGTGTGGCAGAATTAAAATTGTATTTTCTCATGATGTCACTAAAGATACAGTTAGGTTCTGCCAAACTATGCCGAACATGCTTCGCTTTTTGTTTCAGTATCCATTGATGGGGAGATATACCAAACTCTTCTTTAAATTTGTTATCAAAATTGGTTCTTCCCATTCCGGAAAGGCTTGCCAGTTCGTCTACCCTATGTACTTTAAGGTAGTTTTCCATAATCAGACTTCTGAAATCAAATGATTTCCCAACAATCGGATAAAAGAAATTGGCCAGCTCTTCCTTCTCATAATATGCACGGAGCAAAAGAAATAATTCCTGATGTTTCAAATCATGCAAATGTGTGCAATCAATACCGTCGGTCAAACACTTTTTTAACAGGTCGAGAAAATCAGTCAACGGATCCCTGAGTGAAAGCGGTGTAAACTTATATTGAATCTTAGGGTACAATTTCCAATACGACTGGAATGCCTGTTTTTCGCAAACGGTCTTCAGTGCGCTGAAAGAAAACAGCAACACCTTGCAAGGCGTCAGGGTCTTTAAATGAGACTCGGCCGTCTTGGATATCAAAATAAACTGATTCCGCTTCAGGATGTTATTTCTAAATTCATTGCAGTTGATAGAGATATCTCCATCCAAAAGGAAAATAATATAGTGAAACTCTTTATTCCTTAGGTATAAACTTTCATTTTCCATTATTTCAGCATACTTAAAACCTGCTTGCGAATCCGATTTGTTGTTCACGCATGATAAATGTTCTTCCGTATAAAGTAATGTTGTCATATACAATTAGTTTTTTAGTTATAGTTACTTCTCTTTTTGCACATCGGTTAAATGTAATAATGTCACCAAAAACATGTTTTTTGTTCGTTTTTTATACATTTAAGTTTCAAAAACACTGCAAAGTTAGTGTTTTTGTCGACATTATCATTTTTAAAAGTGTTAATAATCTTTACAAATATGCCAAAAATTGCAATATCCTATTTTTGAGGGTTCAGTTTTTTCATTAATTCTGACGGCGTACAGCCAAATTGTTGCTTGCAAAAACGATTTAAATGTGTCGGAGAATTAAAATTGTACTTCCGCATGATATCGCTCAACGTATTTCCGGGCTCCGACATGCTAAATCGCACATGTTTGGCTTTTTGTTTCAGAATCCATTGAAGCGGAGGGCTGTCGAACTCGTTTTTAAACTTGATATCGAAGTTCGTCCGGCTCATACCGATCTTCCTTGCCAATTCGTCCACGCTATTTACGCTCAGGTAATGTTGCATCACCTGATCTTTGAAATCAAGCGATTTACCCAGCAACGGATAGAACAGATTGGCCAGCTCTTCCTTGCTGTAAAACCGGCGCAAGACCAAGAAAAGTTCCTGCAGCTTTATTTCATTCATAAGGGCGCAGTTCAATCCGTTCCGGAGATAGCGGAGAAGCAGGTACAGGAAATCGTTTAACGCATACCGTATGGCGAGCGGGGCAAACTGATATTCCGTACGGGAAGCGATTGTCCAATAAACCTGAAAAGCCAGCTTGTCGCATATGTTTTTGAAAGAATTGAACGTGAAAAGGACCACCTCGCAGGGTACCAGCGTTTTTACGGATAAATCGGCCTGCTTGGGGATCAGGAAAAACTCCCCCGTCTTGACCGGAATATTGTCAAACTCGTTGTAACTGACGATCGCCTCCCCTTCAAGCATGAATATCAGGTGATTAAACTCCTTATTCTCATTCTTGAATGTCTCATTGCCTTCTATCGTCTGGTATTTAAAACTGATTCTCAAATCAGACATGTGATGCTCACATGGCGTATGCTTGCTTATATCGAGTAAATTTTTCATAATATCCCATTTTGTCTGGTTATAAATATAATAGAGTTTTTTAAACCGTTCTGGCGTTAATAATTTACTTATTGACAAAGTTAGAAAAAAAACGGCATAAACAAGACATACTACGTGTAAAAAAAGTCAATAGACGTTTTATAATTTAAAACAAGTTCGCTCAATGGAGCGGTTGTTTTTACAAAAGGTCGTATATTTGTCACGGGTCAAACTAACAAAAAATGAGATGAAGAAAATTGTGCTTTTGCTTGCGATTGCTTGTGTATGCCTGACCGCCGCCACGCAAAACCCGCCGAAATGGATGAATAAAACGAAAAAAGCGGTTCTCACTGTCACTACATTTGACAAGGATAACCGTAGGATCAACGCCACAACCGGCTTTTTTATCACCGAAACAGGCGAACTCCTTTCCGCTTATTCCCTTTTTAAAGGAGCGGCAAGGGCGACAGTCACCGATACGGAAGGGAACGAATATCCGGTTGTCTCCGTCATCGGGGCGGACGACTTGTATGATGTTGTCCGCCTGAAAGCGGCCGTGCCCAAAAAAGCGCCTTATATCCCGTTGGCGACCGCTCCCGTTGCAGCGGGTTCTCCGGTTTACCTGCTCTCCTACTCGACAGGGAAAAATGTCCTGTTCAAACAAGGCGAAATAGCGGAAGTCAGCAAGTTAAACGATTCGTACAGGTATTATAAACTCTCTTTCCCTTTGACGGCGGAACAGGTCAATGGCCCGTTGCTTCTCCCGACAGGCGAAGTGTTTGGACTGGCGCAGGAAGATGCGTCGGGTAAGAAAGAACATTCCTATGCGGTTTCGGCCGGATATGCATCCTCTTTAAGGGTCTCTACCTCAGACGCCTTTAATACCGTATATACAACGATCGGCATACGGAAAGCATGGCCCGAAGAGATAGAACAGGCGTCCATCTTTTTGTTCCTATTGTCAAACAATCAGGATGTGCCTGCCTATCTGGAGACATTGAACGATTTTATCGCCGCTTTTCCTCTTGAAGCGGAAGGCTATATGAACAGGGCTTCGCATTATGCAAACAATAGAGAAGCATTATCGGCAGCCGGGTATTCCGACTGTCTGGCGCTGGCGTTGGCCGACGTGAATACCGCCATCAAATACAACAAAAACAAAGGGGAGGCCTATTATGACCGCGCAAAGCTGGTTTTTAGCGTCGCTGCAAACGATTCCACCATCACCGACCCCAACTGGACGGTAGAGGCGGCGATAGCGGCGATCGGAAAAGCGGTCGCAGAGGAAGACCTGCCGCTCTACCGCCAATTGGAGGGGGATATCTATTTCTACCAGGGGGCGTATGAGGAGGCTTTTGACGATTATATGCGGGTGAACGACAGCGATTTTTCATCCGCCAACTCCTATTATTGGGCGGCAAAGGCAAAAGAGCGTATCGCCGGCGCACAAATCAGCGATATCATCGCCTTACTGGACAGCGCATTGTCCAAAATGGGAACGCCGCTTACAGCCGAAGCCGCTCCCTACCTGCTGGAGCGCATCGAATACAAGGTACAGCTCTCCCTTTTCAAGGAGGCCATCGCCGACTACGACCTCTATTACAATCTGTTGGATGGAAAAGTAGGCGACGCCTTTTATTATTACCGCGAACAGGCCAAGTCCAAAGCCGGAGACAACGAGGGGGCTTTGCAGGATATCAGGGAGGCAGCCCGCCTAAGCCCCGACTCGCCGGATTATTATGCGGAAGAGGCGGCAGTCCTCGTGCGCATGCAACGCTATGATGAAGCGTTGGCCGGTATCCAAAAAGCGTTGGCGCTTGCTCCCGAATTCTCATCCTGCTACCGGCTAAGGGGGATCTGTTATATCCGTCAGGGAAAGAAAGACGAAGCGTGCGAAGCATTTAACCGCGCGAAAGAGTTGAACGATCCTGTCGTAGCGCGGTTAATCAAGGAACATTGCCGGTAATCCATACAACACATCATATGAAAAAAGAGATATTTACAGCCCTTTTCCTCTGCTGTACCCTGCTGTTGGCAGGTTGTAAAAGGGGGAAACAGCCTGCGGATCAGATGACGAAAGAGCCTGTTTCCACAACGCTGTTCGACAAACCGCTGTCCGAAATAAAGGAGCTGGTCGACGGGAAATGGGAGTTGGTCAGCGGACAAAACGACAGCGAGTTCAATGAGTTTGAGAATACGTTTATCCTGTTCGACGGCGACCGCTACGCATGGATAGAGGACGGGCAGGAGGAAAAAGGGGATCTGAACTGGCGGAAAGCCGACACCGGTGCCGGGTACGAAGCTTACCTGACGGATGTTTTTTATGAAGCCTTCCCCTCTTACCCCGTAGCCATAAAAGGAGACACCCTCTATATCCAGGATTGCACGGTAACAGCCTACCGGTATACGTTGGTCAGGAGGCGGTGAGTAACAAAAACCTCATTTACCGCCCTCGCGATCGGAGAGGCCTCCACTCGCGAGAGGGAGCTGTGGATAGGGCAGGCAGGCAGGGTCAAGCGTCGTTTCCTTTGTTCTCGTCAAAAAACCGCTTTCCCGCCTTGGTATGATCAAAGATAAACAGCCCCACTCCAAGTCCAATTATTAATAAACACATGAGAATTGCACCCATACTATTTTTGTTTTTGTTCTTTAATAAAATACAAGCCTAAAAGAAGGCTTGAAGCAACAGTAAGCAAACCAACGGCATACATTTGCCATTTCTGTTCAAAATTGCTCAAAAAAGAGGATATTAAAACAGCCGTAGCGACATATTTTGCTATATCCATAAACCATTTACCAATCTCTTTTTTCATAGTTAAAAACTTGCTTCATCTGCAAAGATAATAATTAATTGAAAACATAAGAAAATAAAAGAGGCTGTTTTTACAATTCGATAACTCCGTCGATCAGTCGAACAGCTTAAACTGGTACCCTTGTTCCTGCATCCACTCAATAGAAGGGGACAGGGCCTGGCGCACATTCACCTCAGCTTTTAACGAATCGTGAAATACGATGATCGAGCCGTTGCGGGTATAGCGTTTAACGACGTTCAATACGCCGCCCGGAGTCATCAGGGGGCTGTAATCGCGCGTCACCACATCCCACATGATAATCCTGTACAGCTTGCGAAGACGAAGCGTTTGCCAAAGACGCATGTGCCCATGGGGCGGGCGGAACAGGTCGCTATCGATATGTGCTCTCGCTTTCTCTATATTCTCCAAGTAATGTTCCGACAGGTAACTAAGCCCCTGTATATGGTTGAAGGTATGGTTTCCCACCTGATGCCCCCTGTCAAGGATCATCCGGTAGATATCCGGGTGCTTGCAGACATTGTCGCCCACACAAAAGAAGGTCGCTTTTATATTGTACTGATCCAGCACGTCCAATATCCAGGGCGTAACACCGGGTACCGGCCCGTCGTCAAACGTGAGGTATACACATTTCTCTTTTCCGGGAATACGCCAGAGGGATCCCGGAAAGAGTAACCTGTATAACAGGGGCGGCTGTTCGATAATCATTGTCGCTCTCTTGAAATGGAGAAATAGGCCATACGGTAATTATCGAACTCTTCCTGGTATTTCTTGCTAAATTCGGGATTGTATGATTTACTGGATTGTAAGATTTCCTGAAGAATGGCAAGATTTGTTTCCACCTCTCTTCTGACCGATTCGAACTGATAGGGTTTCAGGCGGAAATACCAATTCAGGTTGTGGAATGCATTCTCCGCGATGCTGTCATACACCTTTTCCGCTTTTTCGTTTTCGCCCGTCTTGTAATAGAGGTCGCCAAAAGCGAGGGCGCTGTAATCCATCGGGACATTTTCGGGCGGTAAGACCTCCATCGCCTTATCCAGCACACGTATCGCCTTATCCTTTTTCCCTTCATTGACGAGTGCGGCAGCCAACTTGCCGAACACGACCATACGGTTGGTTTTACACATACGCATAATCGTTTCGTCTATGTAGACGCCCGGTTTGTCCAACCCTCCCCATTTGAACTTGTTCATGACGTTATCGTACATCCTTTCCGAATTGACATCCCGGCCGGTCTCTTTTGTCTTTACCGGGACAATCTGGTACGCCAGGCCGGTCTGCTGGAAGTATCCGTCCAGGTTCACGAATTGGTCGGAGTTGACGGTTATCGCATAATAGATGGGGCGTTTCCAGTTATTTTCCCTCAACATTTCCAGGATGATCAATTCCTGTTTCCCCAATGCATCTTTGCCTTTGAGGTCGATGGACATCTCCTCCAGCCGGTAAGGGCTGTCTTCGGGAGACAGCACCTGATGAAAGGCGACGGCCGCCGAATCGACACTGAACGTCAGCGTTTCCGAAGGGACATAATCTATGGCGGAATTTCCTCCCCTCCCCTGAAGCTTGTATTTCGGGTCGTTACTACGGACAAAGCTGAGCGCCACCGACAGGTCGACGGGCTTTTCGGTGATCGGGTATATCTGGACAAAATCCCTCGTCCCCTGTATATAATCTTCCCTGTTCCATGAGATGGGCAACGGTTCGGATTCGTAGGCCTGCCGTTTCATCTGGTCTATGTACCAGTCGGTTTGCAGGTAACTGGTGTTACATACGCGCACGTCGGTACGTATTCCTTCCACCTCCTGGGCATACCACAGGGGGAAGGTATCGTTATCCCCGTTGGTGAATATAATCGCGTTCGGTTCGCACGATTCCAGGTAATTATGTCCTATGTCGCGGGCGACATAGCGGTTGGAACGGTCGTGGTCATCCCAGTTCTGCCCGGCCATCCGCAAGGGGATAAAGAGGGAAAGGAGGCAGGAGAGCGACCCGGCAACGAGGGCAGGCGTTTTCAGGTACCTCTCCAGTATCTTCGCCAGGCCGGCTACGCCAAAGCCGATCCATATGCAAAACGCATAGAAAGAGCCGGCATAGGCATAATCGCGTTCGCGCGGCTGGTAGGGCGGCTGGTTCAGGTAAAGCACAATGGCGATACCTGTCATAAAGAAGAGGAAGAAGGTGATCCAGAACCCCTGAATCCCCTTTTGTCCCGCATAGGCCTGGTAAAAAAGCCCGATGAGACCCAGCAAAAGCGGCAGCAGGAAGTAGGTGTTATGCCCCTTGTTATGGGCGATATCAAACGGCATATCATCCTGCGGGCCGACCAGCATTTCGTCGATGAACGTAATCCCTGTGATCCAGTTGCCGTTCGTGATTTCGCCGTGCCCCTGGATATCGTTCTGGCGACCGGAGAAATTCCACATAAAGTACCGCCAGTACATGAAATTCAGCTGATAGGAGAAGAAGAAGCGGATATTCTCGGCGAATGTCGGTTTAACGACAGTCACCGTTTCGCCGCAACGGTTAAACGCCACCTGTTCCCCTTTCACCTGCGCCCAGTCCTTGTAGCCGGTGATATGCGTGTCTGGGTAATTGCTGTACATACGCGGAAAGAGCATGTTCAGTTCGTCGATATTTTTATAATGTGGAACCTCCCGCGAGACGTAGTATCTGTCCTTTTCGTTCTTGTCCTTTTTGATGACCCGGCTCCATGTCGGGTCGCTGTACTCGACGACGGGAGCGCAAGCGCCCCCCTCCCTGCCTTCGTACATGACTTCCGAGACGTACGTCCGCCCGTAAATCAACGGGGTTTCGCCGTACTGTTCACGCGCAAGGTAGGCGCGCAGGGTGAAGATATCGCTCGGGGCGTTCTGATCCATCGGCGTGCCTGCGGTGGAGCGGATCAGGATTAGCGCAAACGACGAATAACCGATCACAATCACCGTCAAACAGACTAAGATCGTATTTAATATCTTGATATAGTTTCTTTTATTCCAATACAGGTAGAGACACAAAGCGGCAATCAGGAGTATACCGAGCACATACCCGCGTCCGATGAAAGGGATACCGAGCAGGGTGACGGAGAGGACGAAAGCGATTTTCATGCGGAGTACGTTCGTTTCGGTACACATCGTCTCGTAAATAGCCCAGCCCAAAACAGCTGCTAATATAATAATGTACGCGTAGACGCCCGAATTGTACGGCATGCCCAATGTATTGACGAACAACAGTTCGAACCACCCGCAGACCTCGACCAGCCCCTGTATCACGCCAAACATCATCAGGGCGACGATCGCAAAGGAGACCAGCAGGGCGACGATCGTCCCTTTCATGGTCGGGTTGGGGAACTTCTTATAATAATAGACCAACACAATGGCGGGGATACAGAGCAGGTTCAGCAGGTGGACGCCGATGCTTAGCCCCATCAGATAGGCGATCAGCACGATCCAACGGTCGGCATGCGAATGGTCTGCCGCATCTTCCCATTTCAGGATCAGCCAGAAGACAACCGCCGTAAAGAGAGACGAATAGGCATAGACCTCCCCCTCTACTGCGCTAAACCAGAACGTATCGCTGAACGTATAGGCCAAAGCGCCCGTCAGACCGCTTCCTATAATGGTAATGAGCTGTGCCGTCGTCATTTCTTTACCGTCGGCGACCATGATTTTCCGTGCCATATGGGTAATACTCCAGAAGAGGAACAGGATGGTTAACCCGCTGAAGATGGCCGACATAGTATTCACCATCAGGGCGACTTTTTCCGGCCCTGAAGCGAACTGCGTAAACAGGTTGGCCGTCAGCATGAAAAAGGGTGCGCCGGGCGGGTGCCCTACTTCCAGTTTATAGGCAGAGGAGATAAACTCGCCGCAATCCCAGAAGCTGGCGGTCGGTTCCATAGTCATTAGATATACGATAGAAGCAATCAGAAAGGTGATCCATCCCAGTACATTGTTGATAAGTCGATATTTTCCCATGTGTTTGTCTAAAAGTGATAATAAATTGATCATTGAACAATCCTGACATCAAGGATGCAGGGTACAAAGGTACATATTTACCTTGTAATACAAACGGATTAGAGGCATATATATTGTATCCGGCACCTCTTCTCCCCTATAGGCATCCCTTCTTCCCTGCATAGGGACGAAAAAAAACGAATGCCGGTAGAAAATCTTTATTCGACAGTTGTCGAACATCTGTTTGACAACTGTCGAATAAAGACCGGATAACGACCTTTCCGGGGAAAAGCAGTTATCCCGTCGGAAAAAGACAGGGAGGCAAATAAAAAGCATTCCCGTCCCGTTTAAAAGAACTCTTATATCGAACTCACATTAAATTAATGTATATTTGTAGCGAAATAATAAACACAGTATCAGAAAATGGTAAGACAAATAGCTGCCCGGTGGTTGATGGCTTTTGGCGTGGTAACGGGACTGTTCACCGCATGCAACGATGCAGACTTTACGGTGAAGGGCGTGGTCTCCGAAGCTGACGGCCAGGTCATGTATTTTGAGAATGTAGGCGTGTCGGAAGTTGTGACGCTGGATTCCGTCAGGTTGACGGCCGCGGGGAAATTCAAATTCAGCAGGGAACGCCCCAAGTATCCTGATTTTTATCGTTTCCGTCTGAATAATCAATGGATCAATTTCTCGATAGATTCGACGGAAACAGTCGTTTTTTCGGCCAATGCAGGGACGTTTGCCACCTCCTATACCGTCGAAGGATCGGAAAACTCAAAGGCGATAAAGGCGATCACGCTGGCGCAATTAGACGCCAACCAAGCCATTGGCAAGTTGCAAAAAGAGTACGAAAGAGGGTTGGTCAATGATACGCTCTACCGCGAGCAAATGCTGGAAATTGCCGAAACATACAAAGAGGTCGGACGGAAATATATCTATTCCGCCCCGATGTCTACCGCCGCCTATTTCGCCCTGTTCCAAAAAATAAACGGGTTACTCTTTTTCGACCTCTACGACAAGAACGATTCCAAGGCTTACGGCGCTGTGGCGACCAGTTTCGACTATTACTATCCCGAAAGCCCCCGTGCCAAACACCTGCACAACCTGGCCTTGCAGTCGATCAAAGTCATCCGCCGGCAACGCGCACTGGAGGAAGAGAAAATCAATATTGAAGAGGTGAGCTATCTGGATATCAGCCTGCCCGACATCAAGGGTGATACGCTCTCTTTGTCCGCCGTCGCCAGGAACAGGGTGGTGCTGATTAACTTTACGGCTTACCAGAGCGAATGGTCGCCGGCTCTGAATATGGAACTGGCCGACCTGTACGCGAAATACCAGGCAAAAGGCTTTGCGATCTACCAGGTCTCGTTGGATAACGATGCGCATTTGTGGAAGAATGTATCGTCCAGGCTTCCGTGGTTTTGCGTGTACGACTCCGAATCCGTTTATTCACAGATCGCCGCTTTGTACAATGTAAGACAATTACCGGCCCTGTTTCTCTTAGACAGGAAAGGGAATCTGGTTAAACGTGTGGATGATATCACCAAGCTTGACGCGGATATCAAATCCATCCTTTGATGTAAAGAGATGATCGATATACAGTCCATACGGGAAGATTTTCCCATCTTAGCGCATACGGTATATGGTAAGCCGTTGATTTATTTTGATAATGCCGCGACTACACAAAAGCCGCGCGCCGTAGTGGAGAAAATAACGGACGGATATTATCATGTCAATGCGAATGTCCACCGGGGCGTTCATTTCCTGAGCCAGGCGGCAACCGAAGCGCACGAAAAAGCCCGGCAGGTGGTGCAGCAGTTTCTGAATGCCGCCTCACCGAACGAGATTATCTTTACGCGCGGTACGACGGAAGCGATCAACCTGATTGCATCCAGCTTCACAGAGGCCTGTATGGAAGAGGGGGACGAGGTGATTCTCTCCGCCATGGAGCACCATTCCAATATTGTCCCGTGGCAGTTGCAGGCCACCCGCAGGGGGATTGTCCTGAAGGTCGTCCCCGTCAATGGAAAAGGGGAGTTATGTATGGATACGTACCGTAGCCTTTTCTCGGAACGGACGAAGTTGGTGTCCCTCACGCACGTATCGAATGTGCTGGGGAGCATCAATCCGGTTAAAGAAATTATCCGCGAAGCGCATGCGCATGATGTACCCGTTTTATTGGATGGAGCGCAGTCGGTGCCCCACATAAAGGTGGATATGCAGGCGTTGGATGTTGATTTCTATGTCTTTTCCGGCCACAAAATATATGGCCCGACAGGTATCGGCGTCTTGTACGGAAAGGAGAAATGGTTGGACAAACTGCCTCCTTACCAAGGGGGAGGAGAGATGATTGCCAGCGTTTCCTTTGAGAAAACGGTATTCAATGAGTTACCCTACAAGTTTGAAGCCGGCACGCCGGATTATATCGGCAGTACCGTTCTGGCAGAGGCGTTGCACTATGTCGGGAAGATAGGGCTTGATGCGATTGCCGCCTACGAGAAAGAGCTGTTGCAGTATGCGACCCGCCAACTGAAAACGATCGACGGGACGCGGATTTTCGGCGAGGCCGCAGAGAAGAGCAGTGTCCTCTCTTTTCTTATCGGGACGATACACCCGTATGATATGGGGATGTTGCTGGACCGGCTGGGGATAGCCGTCCGTACAGGCCACCATTGTGCACAGCCGTTGATGAACGCCTTGGGAATCGAAGGGACGGTACGCGCCTCCTTCTCATTTTACAATACAAAAGAGGAAATTGATGCGTTTATCGCAGGCGTGAGGCAGGTAAAGGAGATGTTTTGAGATGAAAGGATTGTTGCCCTGCTTACTGCCGGATCGTGTAGAGGCCGGTTGCGACGAAGCCGGACGCGGATGCCTGGCGGGAGCGGTATTTGCGGCGGCGGTCATTCTCCCCCCCGGGTTCCGGCACGACGAATTGAACGACAGCAAGCAATTGAGCGAAAAGAGGCGGTATGCCTTGCGTATGGTGATCGAACAGGAGGCCGCTTGCTGGGCGATCGGTATGGCGTCGCCCGAAGAGATCGACCGGATCAATATCCTGAACGCCTCCTTCCTGGCCATGCACCGGGCGATAGAAAAACTGACAGTCGCTCCTGAGCATCTCCTTATCGACGGAAACCGCTTCACTCCTTACCCCGACATACCGCATACAACAATCATAAAAGGCGACGGGAAATACCTCAGTATCGCCGCCGCCTCTATCCTTGCAAAAACCTGGCGCGACGATTACATGAAGGCCTTAGACAGGGAATATCCCCAATACGGCTGGAAACAGAATAAAGGTTATCCGACCCTGACGCACCGCCGGATGATCCAACAATCGGGCATCACCCCCTACCACCGCAAAACATTCACCCTTCTACACTCCCAGCCGGTCTTACCCTTCGATGACCTGTAATCGCGCCACCCTCGTCTTTCCCACATTAAAATACGATCTTTTGCGAATGAAAGAGGGGCGCCTGGCCTTGCGCCTCTACCCTGAGGGTGGCAATATACACTCCCGCAGGGATGGAGGGGAGGGGTAGGGTCGCCATGTTACCCTTGATCGTTGCCCGGTGGAGAAGCCGGCCATCTGCTGAATACAGGGCAAAGCCGGTCGTTTCCGCCTGATCGGGAAGGACAAGGTAGAGGGTCTTTTCCCCCTTACCGATACATATCCGTACGGCGGGATCATCCTGCACAATTTTCTCGTCAGAGGTCTCGTCCTTTGTATATTGGACGACCGGGTCGACGAACAGGGAAGAGTTAAACGGCATGGGTGTATAGGCCGACGCTTTTGTCCATACCCCCCGATACTTAATCCAAGCGGTATTGCGGCTGGTCGCGCCTTTGGGGAGGTTGTATACGGCAAAGGAAGAGGTAGCGGGCGAAACGATGGTATACCCGATATAGAATGAGCCGGATACTTTTACGGGATTCGCAAACTTGACAAAACTCTCCTGGCTGCGGGCGAGCGGCTTTTCCGTTTCCTGGAACGCGTTGTCGCCGGTATTGGTGTATGTGGGATAGAACTTCGTCGTGTAAAGGGGCGTTCCAGGCTTCTCGCCGCCGCTGTATACGGTAACGGTTACCTCCATTTCTTTTAGGGTTTCGGTAAGGGAAGGCGTCACTAAATAGGTTCCGTACAGGGTGGCCTCTTTGTTGATCGAATACTCTTCCGCATACTCATTCGTCCCTACCGTATTGGTTCCGAAAAGATTCCCGCCGGCGGGTGAAGGGAGCTTGGTTATTTCAATCACCTCCTGCAACCTGTTTTCATAGATATTGCTTAAACGGTAACAGGGATTTGAGGCATAAGGATCCAACCCGTTACATTGCGTGAGGCTTTTGTCATTTGCCGGGTTAAGCCAACAGTTAAGCTGCTCGTTTTCTTTCTCCGAATTTTTCCATGCCTTGTGTAAGGCGTAATAGTAATCTCTTTCCGGTTTGTAGCAGTAGGATTCGCCGGCAGTCAAAAGCCCGACTATACGGTTCTCCGAGTCAAAGAGGGGGGAACCGGAAGAGCCTCCGGCCGTGCATCCCGTTTGCCATCGCCCAACCAGCCAGTGTACATCCCGGGAAAAGGAAGTTCCCGGGATGCTAACCGTCGTCAGAACCAGGGCGCCTTCGGTGCGGGATATCCTTTTGGTAGAGCCGCCCGGATGGTGAATGCCTGTGTAAATGGGCTTTCCTCCCTTCTCGTCAATGTTCCATCCGGCGTAATAGGGTTGGTAATAAACGGGCGGCTTCTCCAGCAATTCCAGCAATGCCATATCGTTCTTCTCATACACAGCCCTGTAGGCGGCGGAGGCGACGGACTGCTCTTCCGTCCCCCGTATCACGGTATCGCAGAGAGGGCTTTTATAATTGAAAAAACAGACGATGCTACCCGCTACCTTTTCGTAATCGGGGTTGGTGATCTCAAAATTTTTGTTCAGGCAATGGGATGCCGTCAGCAGGTAGGGCTTTCCATCGTTGGAGGCATTATTCACCAAAACGCCCGAACACACCACACTCCCGTTGATGATCAATAATACCACGCTTCGCTCAATGGGATCGAATGCCTCTTCCCCTCCGTAACAGACGGGAGAGGGCATACAGGTAAAGTCATACCTGGGGTCATCCCCTGCCGGCTCGGCTCCCCTCAGGAGGTTGCGGTATCCGTGATTCACCTCGCCGATGGTTAATTTCCCCGGGAAAGAGGCCTGGACGGGTTCGTGGTATTCGACAATGAGTTCGTCGCCGGTAACGGGAGCGATAGGCAGGATACCCAACGCCGAATTGTTCAACCGGTTGAAAGAGCCTAACACATGCGTCTGGGATGGGTTATAGACAAACACCTGGGCGCCTTCGGGCAGTTCATATTCCGTAAACAGAATGTTGATGGAAAAGGCGCCTTTGGAGCGGATGCCCAGTCTCCAGATCCGTGTCCCGTCCGGCAAGGTCAGGGAGGAGCCGGAATTGCTGCGGTTATAGTGTGTCATAAACTTATAGGCAAAACGGTATCCGCTTCTCAAGCCGCTCTCCTCCAGGGAGTCGGCGCGTAGCTGCTCTTTCAGGTCGAAAGCGGGCATCTCTTCAAAGAAGCCGTCTGAGGAATACCGGGTCTGTACAAAAGGGATCGGCGTTCCGCCATGGCTTACCTGCGCCCGGACGACACCCGGGATCAACAGCGGCAACAGGGCGATTAGATAGACAAAACTGTTTCTTTTCATATCATACATCACATTTCAAGTAAAGGCTTTTCGCTTCACAGCGGGTGCAAGTTACGACTTTTCAATAAATAATCCATATCTTTGCCTCTTCAATCGACAACGAATAGTTTATTACATATTAAAATATAGCGATATGGCAATACCTCCATTCAAGTATCAGGAGCCGTTCCCGATGGGAAAAGATACGACCGAGTATTATCTGCTTACAAAAGAGCATGTGTCTGTTACCGTTTTTGAAGGGAAAGAGATATTAAAAATTGAAAGCGAAGGGTTAACGAAGATGGCTCATGCCGCCTTTCGCGATGTGGCTTTCTTTTTGCGCCCCGAACATCAGGCGCAGGTGTCAAGGATTCTTTCCGATCCCGAGGCGAGTGATAACGACAAGTTTGTCGCGCTGACTTTCCTTCGTAATGCAGAGGTGTCGGCAAAAGGGAAACTGCCTTTCTGCCAGGATACGGGAACAGCGATCATTACCGGAAAGAAGGGGCAACAGGTATGGACGGAAGGAAATGACGAGGAGGCTATTTCCAAAGGGGTATACCAAACATATACGGAAGAAAACCTGCGTTACTCCCAGAATGCGCCCTTGGATATGTATAAAGAGGTCAATACGGGATGTAACCTTCCTGCCCAGATTGATTTATACGCCGTGCAAGGGAATGAATACAAGTTCCTTTGTATCGCCAAGGGGGGCGGATCGGCAAACAAAACCTACCTGTATCAGGAGACAAAAGCGCTGCTGACACCCCAAACGCTGCTCCCCTATCTTGTCGGGAAGATGAAAACGCTGGGGACAGCCGCCTGTCCTCCCTATCATATTGCTTTCGTCATTGGCGGCACTTCCGCTGAAGTCAACCTGAAAACCGTCAAGCTGGCTTCCGCCCATTATTACGACCACCTGCCGGTAGAGGGGAACGAAGGTGGACAGGCGTTCCGTGATATCGAGTTGGAAAAGCAGGTACTGGAAGAGGCTTACCGGATCGGTTTGGGCGCCCAGTTCGGAGGAAAATATTTCGCACATGATATCCGTATCATCCGTTTGCCCCGTCACGGCGCCTCCTGTCCGGTAGGAATGGGCGTCTCCTGTTCGGCAGACCGCAACATCAAGGCCAAGATCAACAAAGAGGGTATATGGATTGAAAAATTAGAAACAAATCCGGGACGTTTTATTCCTGAAGAGATGCGGAAAGCCGGCGAAGGCGAAGCGGTAAAGATCAACCTGAACCAGCCTATGGCGGATATCCTGAAAGAGCTGGACAAATACCCTGTCTCCACCCGCCTTTCCCTGTCGGGGACGATCGTAGTAGGCCGCGACATGGCACATGCCAAATTGAAAGAGCGTATCGACGCCGGTAAGGGATTGCCGCAGTATATCAAAGACCATCCCGTCTATTATGCCGGGCCGGCAAAAACGCCCGAAGGAATGGCTTCCGGTTCGTTTGGCCCGACGACGGCCGGGCGTATGGATTCTTATGTAGACCTGTTTCAGGAAAACGGCGGCAGCATGATCATGATCGCCAAAGGAAACCGCAGCGGGGAGGTGACGGAAGCCTGCCGGAAACACGGCGGATTCTATTTGGGGAGTATCGGCGGGCCGGCTGCCGTGCTGGCGCAGGAAAGCATCAGGAAGGTAGAATGCCTTGAATACCCTGAATTGGGGATGGAAGCGATCTGGAAAATCGACGTGGAAAACTTTCCCGCCTTTATCTTGGTGGACAATAAGGGAAATGATTTCTTTAAACAGCTATCCCCCCGCTGTTGTTGAAGAAACGACCGTTTCTTTTAAATAATTCGGTCTATCTCTTGTACAATCAATTTTATTCCCTATATTTGAAGGAGTAAAATTGAAACAAGCTAAACCGGTATGAAAATTGCGTTATTATTAAGAGGTAAAAAACAGTCAAAGACTGACGGACATATTAACCATGCTGTTGTCTTTGAGATTGAGAAGGACAAGGTTGTTGGCGTTGAAAGCGAGATACTGGAATCAAAAGATGCCAAATACCTGTCGTTTTGGGCGCTCACAAAGAAAGTAAAAGAGATTTATATCCCCGATATGGACGAGCATCTCCGAGCTTTCTTCAGAAAGATGGGAATTCGTGTCAAAAAATACGATGAGCTAACAGATGACAGATTGTTCCAAACGTTTATTTTATAACTTCCAAAGGACGGCAGGGGAGCGTTTTCCTATTGTATTTATTTTTATCTTTGCGACGTAAAACAGCTTTGCATGGATATTTTTGAAGGATATGTCGGTATACGTCTATGGGATGAACAGTTGGTGAATGATGTGATCTTTTCACTGCTGCTTGTACAACTTATCGCTTTTTCGTTGGTGTTCCGGTCGAATTTACACCTGTTCCTGAAAATGATGAAAGATGTTTTCTACTTCAGGGAACGGCATAGCATCTTTGAGAATGTGACGGGAAACGATTTTTTCTATACCGCTTTTATGACCTTCCAGACCCTCTCCCTCTGTTCGATTGCAGCATACATTGCCGGTAAGAATCTGGGATATATTAACTACCCTGATTTATCGACAAATCTGTTTTCGATCGGTCTTATTTTTTTTGTCCTGCTCTCCTTTTACCTGTTTAAACAGGTGATCTATAATGCACTGGGAAGCGTATTTGCAAAACCGGGGAACCATGCGCTTTGGAGAACAAATTACCATGCGATAACCGGTCTGTGGGGTATCCTGTTATATATTCCTGTTTTGTGGTTGGTTTTTGTTGGGGCGCAAATAACCATTCCGGTTATTTTATTCGTTTTTTTCTACATTGTATACCGTTTTACGGTACTTTATAAGACAATTCGAATATTTCATTTCGGAAAAACTGGTTTTATATATATTATTTTGTACCTTTGCGCCCAAGAAATCTTACCTCTTGTATTTCTATATAAAGGTACGGTGTATTTGTATAACTTTATTGATGGAAACACTATATGGCATTGAATATCAAAAAATTGCTGGTATCTCAACCGAAGCCTGCATCAGAAAAGTCCCCATATTTCGATATCGCTGAAAAATATGGCGTAGAAATTGATTTTAGACCGTTTATAAAAGTAGAATCTGTCTCTGCAAAAGAATTTAGGCAACAACGTATTTCAGTCTTAGATCATACCGCCGTTATTTTCACTGCCCGCACAGCAATAGATCATTTCTTTCATCTTTGTGAAGAATTGAGAATCGTTATTCCGGAAGGGATGAAGTATTTCTGCATGACGGAAGCTATTGCGGTATACCTGCAAAAGTATACGGTATACAGGAAACGTAAAATCTTTTTCGCACAGACGGGAAAGACGGAAGAATTGGTCACTATTATCGGGAAACATGCGAAGGAGGTCTATCTTGCTCCCGTATCCGATGTACATAAAGATGATCTTTTTACCCTGATGGAGACGAAAAAAATCCGTTATACAAAGGCCGTGATGTTCCGTACGGTAAGTAATGACTTTGCGAAAGAGGAGAAGTTCGATTATGACATGTTGCTTTTCTTCAGCCCGTCGGGGATCACCTCTTTGCTGAAAAACTTTCCGGATTTTAAACAAGACAACGTTAAAATCGGCTGCTTTGGCCCTACTACTGCGAAAGCTGTGAAGGAGGCCGGATTCCATCTGGATGTGGAAGCTCCGACTCCTGAAGCGCCTTCCATGACGGCGGCATTGGAGCTATACCTCAAAAGGGAGCTGGCCAACGGTAAAAAGAATGACCGATAAAAGGTATACCCTTTCGAAGAAGGAACGCCTGTCATGGAAACGGTCTATTGATTTACTTTTCGAAAAGGGGCAGTCGTTCGTCGCTTTTCCCTTACGGGTGATCTATTTGTCCACCGCAGAAAAGTTGCCGGCTCCTGTCTGTATGATGGTTAGCGTTCCGAAAAGGAACATCAAACGCGCAGTCGGGCGTAACTTGATCAAACGTCGGATACGCGAAGCCTACCGGATACATAAACATGATCCGCTCGAGCCTTTGAATGAAAGGGAGAAATATCTGATGGTGGCTTTCCTATACCTTGATAAAGAGGCGCGCCCGTTTGCAGAGATAGAAAAAGCGATGACGAAAGCCATCAACAGGATAGGTCAAAACAGCATGTTATGAGACGCTTTTTTATCACACTTTTCCTGTTGCCGGTCTATTTCTACAAATATTGTATCTCCCCGTTGACTCCGGCATCCTGCCGGTTCGTTCCCTCTTGCTCCGAATATGCCTTGCAGGCGGTTAGGAAATATGGCCCGGTAAAGGGTTTTTACCTTTCCTTCAAACGCTTTCTCCGCTGCAATCCGTGGGGAGGAAGCGGGTATGATCCGGTACCGTGACGGCGCCCTTCGCCTGTGACAGGGAAAATGTTCGCCGGGTTTTCCCATTTAATTTCAGAAAATACGTACCTTTGCCCGCATTCCATGACGGACTAATTTAACATGTTATCAATTAATACGATGAACTTTGTAGAAGAATTAAGGTGGAGGGGCATGATTCATGATATGATGCCCGGAACAGAGGAGCAATTACAGAAAGAGATGACTTCGGCATATGTAGGGATCGACCCGACAGCCGATTCCTTACATATCGGCCATTTGGTCAGCATCATGATGTTAAAGCATTTCCAGCGTGCGGGGCATCGTCCGATCGCTCTCGTGGGAGGGGCGACAGGTATGATCGGCGACCCGTCGATGAAGTCGGCCGAACGTCGTTTGCTGGATGAAGCGACTCTCCGTCATAACCAGGAAAAGATAAAAAAACAGTTGGCCAAATTTCTTGATTTCGATTCGAATGCGCCCAATGCCGCCAAATTGGTGAACAACTATGACTGGATGAAAGAGTATACCTTCCTCGATTTCATTCGCGACATCGGCAAACATCTCACCGTTAACTACATGATGGCAAAAGACTCGGTAAAAAAGCGGCTAAGCTCCGACTCGAACGTCGGCTTATCGTTTACCGAATTTTCCTACCAGTTACTACAAGGATATGATTTCCTGTACCTGTACCAGGAAGAGGGTTGCCGCCTGCAAATGGGAGGATCCGACCAGTGGGGGAATATTACGACAGGGACGGAATTAATCCGCCGTAAGACCGGAAGCGAGGCTTATGCCCTTGTTTGTCCCCTCATCACAAAAGCCGATGGGACGAAATTCGGGAAAACAGAACATGGAAACGTATGGTTGGACAGGCGGTATACTTCCCCATATGCATTTTATCAATTCTGGCTGAATGTGAGTGATGCCGATGCGGCGAAATACATGAAGATATTTACGGATTTAGATCAGGAAACCATTGCTTCGTTAGAAGCGGAACAGGCGGAAGCGCCCCATTTGCGTCCGCTCCAGAAACGGTTGGCGAAAGAGATCACCGGTATGGTGCACTCGCCGGAAGATGTTGAAATGGCGGTGGCGGCATCCGATATCCTGTTTGGCCATTCAACGTCCGAATCATTAAAAAAGATAGACGAAGAAACGCTGTTGGCTGTGTTTGATGGCGTACCGCAATTCGAGATTTCTAAAGACGAATTGTCCGGCGGAATAAAAGCCATTGATTTATTGACCGAAAAAGCGGCGGTATTCCCTTCAAAGGGAGAAATGCGCAAACTTGTCCAGAATGGCGGGGTCAGCGTGAATAAAGAACGATTGGACGAAACAGATGTTGTCATAAACGCCTCTTCCCTTTTAAACGGGACGTATTTACTGGTGCAAAGAGGCAAGAAAAATTACTATCTGCTGATCGCCAAATAATGAAAATTTAATTTGTGACAAAGCTATCAGAATTGAATAAACTTTGATTACATTTGTACTGATTTTTACAGATAGAAAAATAAGACAAAGAAAACTATGGTTAATCCGATTAACAAGACGATTGATTTGGGTGATGGAAGAAGTATCACCATCGAAACCGGTAAATTGGCCAAACAGGCGGATGGCTCTGTGACCGTCCGGATGGGTAATACCGTATTACTCGCTGCTGTAACGGCGGCAAAAGAGGCTAACCCCGGCGTTGATTTTATGCCGCTGCAAGTAGAGTACAAAGAAAAATTTTCCGCGTATGGCCGTTTTCCGGGAGGCTTCATGAAAAGGGAGGGCAAAGCGTCCGACTATGAGATTCTTACTTCACGACTGGTAGACCGTGCGCTCCGTCCGCTTTTCCCGGACAACTATCATGCCGAAGTATATGTACATATCATATTATACTCCGCTGATGGCTCCGACATGCCCGACGCATTGGCCGGTTTGGCCGCGTCAGCTGCATTGGCCGTATCCGATATCCCCTTTAACGGGCCTATTTCGGAAGTGCGTGTAGCGCGTATCGATGGGAAATTCGTGATCAACCCGACATTCGATAATCTGGAGAAGGCCGATATTGATATTATGGTCGGTGCAACCCTCGACAACATCATGATGGTAGAGGGGGAAATGAGCGAAGTACAGGAATCGGAGATGCTGGAAGCGATTAAATTCGCCCATGAAGCGATCAAGGTACAGTGCCAAGCCCAATTAGAGCTGGCCGAAGCCTGTGGCAAAACCGTCAAGCGGACATACGAACACGAAGTAAACGACGACGCGCTTCGTCAGGACATTCGCGAAAAATGCTACGACAAGGTCTATGCCATCGCTGTTTCAGGCTCTTCCAAACACGAACGTTCCGACGCCTTTGAAGCGATCATAGAAGAGTACAAGGCCGGGCTTACGGAAGAAGAACTGGAAGAAAAAAGCGAAATGATCTCCCGTTATTACCATGACGTGGAGAAAGAGGCGATGCGCCGCGCTATCCTGGACGAAGGGAAGCGGTTAGACGGCAGAAAGACGACAGAGATCCGCCCGATCTGGTGCGAAGTCGATTACCTGCCCGGCCCTCACGGTTCCGCCGTCTTCACCAGGGGGGAAACGCAGTCGCTGACCACCGTTACGTTAGGGACAAAGGCGGACGAAAAAACAATAGACGACGTCCTCATTCACGGGAAGGAACGCTTCCTTTTGCACTACAACTTCCCTCCTTTTTCCACCGGAGAAGCCAAAGCATCCCGCGGTGTAGGCCGCAGGGAGGTCGGGCACGGGAATCTGGCGCATCGTGCGCTTAAACGGATGATCCCCGCCGATTACCCCTACGTAATCCGCGTCATATCCGATATACTGGAATCAAACGGCTCTTCTTCGATGGCGACCGTTTGTGCCGGGACATTAGCCCTGATGGATGCCGGCGTGCAGATCAAGAAACCGGTATCGGGTATTGCCATGGGGCTTATCTCGGAAAATAAGGGACAGAACTATGCGATCCTTTCGGATATACTGGGCGACGAAGACCATTTGGGGGATATGGATTTTAAAGTGACCGGAACAAAAGACGGGATCACCGCCACACAAATGGATATCAAAGTAGACGGTCTCTCATATGAAATCCTCGAAAACGCCCTGGCGCAAGCGAAAGCCGGACGGATGCATATCCTTGGCAAGCTTGTCGAAGCGCAGCCCGAACCCCGTCCGGATCTGAAGCCTCATGCCCCGCGTATCGAGACGATGATCATTGGTAAAGAGTTTATCGGGGCGATTATTGGCCCGGGAGGCAAGATCATTCAAGGCATACAGGAAAAGACGGGCGCTACTATTTCGATTGAAGAAATCGACGGCGTCGGTAAGATTGAAATCGCCGGAACCAGTAAGGCGACGATCGACGCCGCCGTGAAATCAATCAAGGCTATCGTTGCCGTTCCCGAAATAGGCGAAGTCTACGAAGGAAAGATATCTTCCATTATGCCCTATGGCGCTTTTGTCGAATTTATGGCAGGGAAAGACGGCCTGCTCCATATCTCCGAAATAGATTGGAAACGGTTGGAAACAGTCGAACAATCGGGACTGAGGGAAGGAGATACCGTCGAAGTAAAATTAGTCGATATAGATCCGAAAACCGGCAAGTTCAAGCTTTCCAGAAGAGTGTTATTGCCCAAACCTGAAGGGTACGAAGAACGTCCGCCGCGACAAGATCGCGGAGACCGTGGAGATCGCGGAGACCGGAACGACCGGGGAGGAAGAGGAGACCAGTCCAGGGGAGGTTACCGCTCCAACCGGTAAAGAGAGGAACGCCCTTTTATCACATACCACCATCCGCCGTTCGTGCGGGTGGTGGTATGTTTGTTTTTTCCTGACGAAAGTGACTATTAATCAGAAAAAAAAGCTTTACCTTTGCATCGCTTTTGAGAATGACAATATAATGTCTAATTTATTAATTAAAAACAATCTTAGTATTAACAATTAAAGAATGGAAAATTTAAAAAACATCCAGCCGGTTGAAGATTTCAACTGGGAATCTTACGAACAGGGAGAAGCTTATGGCGAAGTAAGCAGGGAAGACCTTGTTAAAACGTACGACGAAACCTTGAATACGGTAAAAGACAAGGAAGTAGTTATGGGAACTGTGACGACGATGAACAAACGTGAAGTGGTCGTCAATATCGGGTTCAAGTCAGATGGGATTGTACCCATGTCTGAATTTCGTTATAATCCGGAGCTTAAAGTGGGCGACGAAGTAGAGGTATACATCGAAAGCCAGGAAGACAAAAAAGGACAACTAATTCTTTCTCACAAAAAAGCGCGCGCATCACGTTCATGGGATCGCGTGAACGAAGCATTGGAAAAGGATGAAATCATTAAGGGATTCATCAAATGCCGTACTAAAGGCGGTATGATCGTAGATGTATTCGGCATTGAAGCATTCCTGCCGGGTTCTCAGATTGATGTAAAACCGATCCGCGACTATGATGTATTTGTAGGCAAAACGATGGAATTCAAGATCGTCAAGATCAATCAGGAATTTAAGAACGTTGTTGTATCACACAAGGCGCTTATCGAGGCCGAGCTTGAACAGCAGAAGAAAGAGATCATCTCCAAGCTGGAAAAAGGACAGGTTCTGGAAGGAACCGTCAAGAACATCACTTCGTATGGCGTATTTATCGACCTGGGCGGCGTAGACGGATTGATCCATATTACCGATCTCTCGTGGGGGCGCGTTTCCCATCCGGAAGAGATCGTGCAGTTGGATCAAAAGATCAATGTGGTTATTCTTGATTTCGACGATGAAAAGAAACGTATTGCACTTGGGTTGAAACAATTGACGCCTCATCCTTGGGATACGCTGGATGCAGAGCTGAAAGTGGGCGATACGATAAAGGGGAAAGTGGTCGTTATGGCGGATTACGGTGCGTTTATCGAAATCGCTCCCGGCGTGGAAGGATTAATCCACGTATCGGAAATGTCATGGACGCAGCATTTGCGCAGCGCACAAGACTTTATGAAAGTAGGCGACGAAATAGAAGCCGTTATCCTTACCTTAGACCGCGACGAGCGTAAGATGTCTTTAGGCATCAAGCAGCTGAAATCCGACCCATGGGAAGATATCGAATCCCGTTTCCCCGTCGGCTCGAAGCATACGGCCAAGGTGCGTAACTTTACCAACTTCGGCGTGTTTGTTGAAATCGAAGAGGGCGTAGACGGCTTGATCCATATCTCCGACCTTTCATGGACAAAGAAAATCAAACACCCCAGCGAATTTACCCAGATCGGCGCGGATATCGAAGTACAGGTATTGGAAATCGATAAAGAAAACCGTCGTTTGAGCTTGGGTCACAAGCAACTGGAAGAAAACCCGTGGGATGTATTTGAAACGATCTTTACAGTAGGATCAATCCACGAAGGAACGATTATCGAAGTGTTGGACAAAGGTGCAGTCATCTCTTTGCCTTATGGCGTAGAAGGTTTTGCCACTCCGAAACATTTGGTGAAAGAAGACGGCTCACAAGCTGCCGCAGAAGAAAAATTACAATTCAAAGTCATTGAATTTAACAAAGAAGCGAAACGGATCATTCTTTCCCACAGTCGGATTCACGAAGATGAACAAAAGAATGCAAAGAAAGAGGTGGCAGAAGAGAAGAAAGGAAAACGTTTAAAGAAAGAAGAAGAGGCTCCAATGCTGACCGGTGCAGTTGAGAAAACGACATTAGGCGATATTGAAGAGCTTGCCGCCCTGAAAGAAAAACTGTCAGGAAAGTAACCCCCCTTCTTTTCAAACAAGACCAAAAAAGGCCGGATTCAATAGAGTCCGGCCTTTTTTTTCATCCCGTCACGCAACGACACAGGAGACCTTACCTTTTTCTTCGGCAACAAGTAGCTCGTTTGTCGGCAAGAAGTAGCTCCTTCCTCCCGACACATTGATCGTTCGCCATATGGAGGACGATCGTTCGCCAGTTGGCGAACGATTGACCGCCATATGGCGAACAGTTGACCGCCAATTGGCGAACGATCACTACATACCGAGCAGCCCGATAGTTTCTCGGTATCAAAAGGGTAGATGGTGCCGAAGAAAAAGGTAAGGTCTCCTGTATGCTTCTTCGTTATTTTAATGTGTCGCCCCTGATATAAAGGGGATTCTTTTCGGAACTTCATATAAAAGCTGTAACTTTGGCACGCTTATTGATTTACATCAGAGACAATGGTAGATTAAAAAAAAGATGAAGATTAAAACAGGAATATTCAGTCAGGAATCATACGATGATTTGGATGACGATTTGGGTATTGTCATGCCGATACTAACAGAATGTGATGTTGACGAAGACTTTACGGACGGTATGGAAAAGATGGGAACAACGATTCCTATTCTTCCCCTTCGCAATATGGTGCTTTTCCCGGGAGTGGCCATGCCGGTTATGATAGGACGGTCAAAATCAATGCGCCTGATTAAGGATGCCTTGAAAACGAAAACGCTGGTGGGCGCGATCTGTCAAAAAGAGATGAATACGGAAGACCCAGAGCTGTACGACCTGTACTCGATCGGCGTCATTGCCGAAGTTGTCCGGCTCTTGGAGATGCCGGACGGGACGACTACCGTTATCCTGCAAGGGAAAAAACGCTTTGAATTGAAAGACTTGACAGATACCGAACCGTTCCTCAAAGGAAAAATAGCACTCCTCGAAGATACGATTCCCGATAAGAGAGACCGGGAATTTGAAGCACAGATCTCTACCATTAAAGATTTAACCATCAAGATCATCAGTTCGTTAGGCGAACCGCCCCGCGATCTGATCTTTTCTATAAAAAATAACAAGAACGTCCTCTATCTTGTCAATTTCTCAAGTAGCAATATCCCCGGCGGAGCGTCTGAAAAACAGGAGCTTCTCCTGATCGGTAACCTGAAAGACCGCGCCTACCGCCTGCTCTTTATTTTGAACAGGGAATATCAGCTGATCGAGTTAAAAAACTCCATTCAGATGAAAACGCATAAAGATATCAACCAGCAGCAGAAAGAGTATTTTCTCCAACAACAGATCAAGACCATACAGGAAGAGTTGGGCGGAAATATCAACGAGCTGGAGATCAAAGAACTTCGTCTCAAGGCCATGAAAAAGAAATGGCCGCGTACCGTTGCCGAAGCGTTTGAAAAAGAGCTTCACAAGCTGGAACGTTTACATCCCCAGTCGCCTGACTTCTCTATCCAGACACAATATGTGCAAACCATTGTCAATCTGCCATGGGAGCAGTATAGCAAGGATAATTTCAACCTCTCGCATGCACAACGTATCCTCGACCGCGACCATTACGGACTGGAAAAGGTCAAAGAACGGATCATCGAACATTTGGCCGTCTTGAAATTAAAAGGGGATATGAAATCCCCGATTATCTGCCTCTACGGCCCTCCCGGAGTGGGGAAAACTTCGTTGGGCAAATCCGTTGCCGAAGCGTTGAACAGGAAATATGTCAGGATATCATTAGGCGGACTGCATGATGAAGCGGAGATCAGGGGACACCGGCGTACCTATATCGGCGCCATGTCGGGACGTATTATCCAAAACATACAGAAAGCCGGAACGTCCAACCCTGTATTTATCCTGGACGAGATAGACAAAGTCACCAACGACTTTAAAGGAGACCCGGCTTCCGCCCTGCTTGAAGTCCTTGACCCGGAGCAGAACAACGCTTTCCACGACAACTACCTGGATATCGACTACGACCTGAGCAAAGTCCTTTTCATTGCGACGGCAAACAACCTCAACACCATCTCCCAGCCCCTGCTCGACCGTATGGAACTGATCGAAGTCAGCGGCTATATCATGGAAGAAAAGGTGCAGATAGCCGCCAAACATCTTGTTCCCAAACAAATGGAAGCGCACGGGCTTCCGAAAGGGAAAATCAAGTTCCAGAAAAAGACCTTGCAGGATATTGTCGGTTTCTATACCCGTGAAAGCGGCGTTCGCGAACTGGATAAGAAAATTGCAAAGATTATGCGCAAGCTGGCGCGTAAGGTCGCAACAAACGAACCGGTCTCCTCCGTGATCAAGCCGGAAGATCTGTATACCTACTTGGGCGCGGTACCGTATACGCTGGATAAATACCAGGGGAATGACTATGCCGGAGTGGTCACGGGACTGGCATGGACGGCGGTCGGCGGTGAAATCCTTTTTGTTGAATCCAGCCTGAGCCGTGGAAAAAACTCGAAGCTTACACTTACCGGTAACTTGGGGGATGTCATGAAAGAGTCTGCCATTTTGGCGCTTGAATATATTCATTCACACGCCTCTCTGTTTGAGATCAATGAAGAGATGTTTGAACAATGGAATGTGCATGTCCACGTCCCCGAAGGCGCCATTCCGAAAGACGGACCAAGCGCAGGCATCACGATGGTCACCTCCTTAGTATCCGCTTTTACGCAACGGAAGGTGAAACGGAACATGGCCATGACGGGAGAGATTACATTGCGGGGAAAAGTACTGCCTGTAGGAGGAATCAAGGAGAAGATACTGGCGGCCAAACGTGCCGGTATAAAAGAACTGGTTCTCTGTAAGGAGAACCAGAAAGATATAAACGAAATCAATCCTGACTACTTAAAAGGGCTGACCTTTCATTATGTCGACGATATCCGCGAAGTGGTTGAATTCGCTTTGCTGAAAGAGAAAGCCGAAAATCCTCTCTTTTAAACCACCCCGCGCATACGGTCTTCAAAAGCCGACAGGGCGGCTTTTGCACCTTCGCCCATGGAAATGATGATCTGTTTGTAGGGAACGGTTGTCACATCGCCGGCGGCATAAATGCCCGGTTGACTGGTGCGGCAGTGCGCGTCGGTCTCAATTTCCCCAATACGGTTCACGTTGACTATCTCTTTGAAAACGCCGCTGTTGGCCGTCAGTCCGATCTGGATAAATATCCCGTCGAGTTCGACCACGCGCTCTTCGCCACTCGTGCGATCCTTGACGCGTACAGCGGTGACCTTTTCGCCGTTACCCATGACTTCCAACGTCTGTGAAGCCGTAAATATCTCTATATTCGACTGCTGCCGGGCTTTTTCCTGTAAGACGCTGTCGGCTTTCAATTCATCCAGAAATTCAAACACCGTAACTTTCGAACAGATCCCCGAAAGGTCGATGGCCGCTTCGATACCGGAGTTCCCCCCGCCAACGACGGCAACATGTTTTCCTTTATAGAAGGGACCGTCGCAATGCGGACAAAAGGCGACGCCCCGTCCGATATATTCCGCTTCGCCCGGCACGTTCAGCCTGCGCCAGCTCGCCCCGGTCGCAATAATCAGCAAAGGGGCGGAAAAGGTCTCTCCCCCGCCTACCGAAACCTGTTTGTCTTTCCCCAGCAGTTCCACTTTCTCTACGCGGCGGTGTTCCAACACATCAATGGCGTAGCATTGGAGATGCGTTTTCAGGTCGGCGGCCAACCGCTCGCCTGTCGTGTGGGGAACGGATACCAGATTCTCGATACCTACCGTCTCCTTTACCTGCCCCCCTACCCTTTCGGCTAAAAGGGCGACTTTCAACCCTTTCCGTGCGGAATAGATGGCTGCCGAACAACCCGAAGGCCCTCCTCCGGCAACGATCAGGTCATAGTTCTTTACCGTATGAACCGTCCGCGTGTCGTCTATCCCGTAATGCGCTTCCAGTTTCTCCAGCAATTCCCCGAAACCGGCTTTCCCGACATGCAGCAGTTTGTCGCCGGCAAAGACCGAGGGAACGGCTTGTATTTTCAGCGCTTCCGTTTCATCCTGGCAGATCGCACCGTCCACCGCTTCGTGGCTGATATGGCCGTTCAGCAACGCCATGAGGTTGAGGGACTGTACGACGTCGGGACAATTGGTACAGGTGAGTGAGAGGTACGTTGTCAGGCGTATGTCTCCTTTCAACGCCTTGACCCTGTTGCAGATGCTCTCGTCGGGAATGTTCTTTCCCTTGCCGTCGGCATTGAGGATAGCCAAAAGCAGGGAGCTGAACTCATGCCCGGACGGGACGCCCCGGAAGCTGATTCCTGTAGCCTCCCCGTTCCTGAGCAGGGCAAATCCGGGATATTTCCCTTCATTTACCCTTACAGTGATTTTGTCTGATGTGGCGGCCACGTCGTCCAATAATTGGAGTAACTCCTCCCTGCTCTCATGCTGAGGCGGGGAGGTGATATCCAATATGTAGTTTGCTGCCAATCCGGCAAAAAGGCTTTGAACCTGTTGTTTTAATGTGGAGTCTAACATTAGATTTTCCCTACTAAATCAATACTTGGCTTCAGGGTCGCATCGCCTTTTTTCCATTTAGCCGGACATACTTCATTGGGATGTGCGGCGACGAATTGCGCAGCTTCTACTTTTCTCAACAACTCGTCGGCATTTCGCCCGATGCCGTTGTCATGTATTTCCGTAATTTTGATTTTCCCTTCCGGATTGACAAGGAATGTCCCGCGATAGGCCAGGCCATCTTCTTCAATCAACACGCCGAATGCGCGGCTCAGCGCCCCGGTGGGATCGGCCAGCATGGGATAATTGATTTTACGGATGGTTTCGGAAGCATCATGCCACGCTTTATGTACAAAATGAGTGTCCGTACTCACGGAGTACACCTCTACGCCCAATTCCTGGAATTTGGCATACTTGTTCGCCATATCTTCCAATTCGGTGGGGCAGACAAAGGTAAAGTCGGCCGGGTAGAAAAAGAAAATAGCCCATTTTCCTAATACATCGTTGTTGCTTACAGTCTTGAAAGCGCCTTTGTGATACGCCTGAACTTTAAATTCGGGCAATTGTGCATTAATAATCGGTTGCATAGCATTTTGTTTTTAAATGAATAAATAAATCTGTTTATCATGGACAAAAATAGAGCCTTTATCCGGCTCTTCCAATCCAATATTTCTATCCTGATATAGACAAAATCTATGACAACCTTCCTTGGTAGACGCCTTACCGTATGTAGAAGTCCAACAATTTCCGTTCGCCGATGTATCCTTGCAGGTGGTCGTCTCTCTGTACGGGTCCGACGCCGGCAGGCGTGCCGGTATAGATCAGGTCTCCCATTTTTAATGTGAAAAAGCGGCTGGCATACGCCACGATCCGGTCGACAGGAAAGAGCATATCCGCCGTATGTCCCTCCTGTACCTTCTTCCCGTTTATCTCCAAACGGAAAGGAATCCGCCGGATATCCCCCCCTGCTTCATCAAGGGGGATAAACGATCCCGTTACAGCCGAGTGGTCAAAGGCTTTGCTGATTTCCCACGGCAACCCTTGCGACCGCAGGCGGTTTTGTATGTCACGCGCGGTAAAATCAATCCCGACCGTCACTTCGTTGTAATAACGGTGGGCAAAACGCTCGGCAATATGCCTCCCCAACCGGTTTATCTTGACTACGATCTCCGTTTCGTAATGGATCTCCGACGGGAAGTCAGGGATAAAAAACGGTTTTCCGTCTTTTAACAACGACGTGTCGGACTTCATAAAAAGAACCGGCTCCGATACTTCTAATGAATGATGCAGCTCCTTATTGTGAGCCATATAGTTCATTCCTACGGCAATAATTTTCATTTCTCGTGATGAATAAGTTTTAAGCGGTTGAACATCACCGCCAGATGGGCGTACATGGACGTATTCTGAACGACAATATGGCGGGGAACACGGATACGAAACGGCGTAAAATTCCACAGGGCTTTAATCCCTCCGGCAATCATATAGTCGGTGACTTCCTGTGCCTGATCGACAGGCACTGTTATAACGCCGATTGTCGCACCATACTCTTTTTGTTTACCGGGGAAGTCGTTGACATGGAAAACAGGGATATCTTTGATGCATGTTCCCGCCAGTTCAGGGCGTATATCAAAGCCGGCCACAATCTCCATACCGTATTGTTTAAGCCCCGAATCTTGCAATAAAGCCGCCCCCAGGCTTCCAACGCCAAACAAAAGGGCTTTATGCTGTATGGTGAAACCCAGAAACTCTTCCAATACGGCGATCAGGGCACCGATTTCGTATCCGACCCGTGTCCTTCCCGAAATATTGACAAAAGAAAGGTCTTTGGCTACCTGGCTGGGGTCTACATTGATCTCTTTGGCTATTTGGGTGGAAGAGACAAAGGATTCTCCCTTTCCCTTCAGCAGTTTAACAAAGGCAAGATACCACGGCAAACGTCTGAGCGTGGGTTCGGGTATACTCCATAATTGTGTTATCTTTTCATTGGCCATCATCGTTTAACGTTTTCTTATATAGGTATGGAAGGTATAGGGATAGGCATGTTTTTCATCCGCAGGATGGTCTGTGTGTTCCGTCTCTTCCCATTCGTCGAAATGGATTTCGGGAAAAAATATGTCGGCATCTTCAAATACATGGTGGACACGGGTCAGGTACATTTTATCGGCTATCTCAAGAGCCCGTTTATAGACCATTGCTCCACCGATCATGAACACCTCACTCTCCTTTTCGCATAGCTCAATCGCGTCGTGCATGGAATTACACACAAAGACATCTAAAAAGCTTTCCGGTGGAAGGGTGGTCAGTACGATATTCTTCCGTTCGGGAAGCGCCCCTTTGGGTAACGATTCAAACGTTTTGCGCCCCATGATGACCGCATGCCCTTTTGTCATCTCCTTGAAACGTTTCATATCATATGGTAAATGCCATAACAGGTGCAACCCTTTTCCAATGGCATTGTTTTCTGCAATAGCGGCAATAATAGAAATAGTACTCATTGTCTTGTCATTTTATATGAGGTTAAAAGGCTTTTTGCTTTTCATATCGCAACAACCCCTTTTATATGGGGATGCGGATCATAACCGGTCAGTTCAAAATCGTCGTACTGGAAATCAACTATGTTTTTTATCTCCGGATTGATTGTCATGACAGGGAGCCTTTTCGGTTCGCGTGCCAACTGAATGGCTACCTGTTCCATATGATTCGTATAAATATGCGCATCGCCTAAGGTATGTATAAAATCCCCTGCATGCAGTCCGGTAACCTGTGCCACCATCTGCAACAGCAGCGCATATGAGGCGATGTTAAACGGGACGCCAAGGAAAATATCGGCGCTCCGTTGATACATTTGCAGGCTCAATCGTCCGTTGGCCACATAAAACTGGAAGAAAGCATGACAGGGAGGAAGACGCATATTCTCCAAATCCCCGACATTCCATGAACTGACAATAATCCGCCGCGAATCGGGATTGTTCCTTATCATGTCAACCGCCTGGCTTATCTGATCAATACATCCTCCCTTATAGTCAGGCCACGAACGCCATTGGTAGCCGTAGATATGGCCTAAATTCCCGTCGGCATCAGCCCATTCATTCCAAATACGTACGCCATGTTCCTGCAAATACCGGACATTTGTATCTCCCCTGAGAAACCATAAAAGTTCATAAATGATCGACTTTATGTGCAACTTTTTAGTCGTAAGAAGAGGAAATCCTTCTTCCATATCGAATCGCATCTGATAGCCAAAAATGCTTTGCGTACCCGTACCTGTCCTGTCCTCTTTTTTTACACCTTCGGCAATAACCCGTTCAAGCAAATCTAAATACTGTTTCATTTTTGTCTCTTTTGGTAGGATGCAAATGTACGAAAGCTAATGATATAAAACAACATCATTGCGTACGACGGGAATAAACGTTGCCGGATTTTGCATACGTTTTGCGTACAGAATCCTGTCTTTTATATAAAAAAGCCAACAATCCTGTGAGATTGAGAAAGATTCTTGTATCTTTACCATCCGATTATGAGTAGAAATAGGTAATTTTGCACAACTTAGGATATTAACTTTAACAAAAACAAAAGAATTTATTTATGAAATTATTGTATGTCAATGAACATCTCAGATGTAAGAATTATGTTTCGGATTTTCATATTGGATTTCATTATAATGAAGTAAAAGAGGGAGAGATCATCCATCCCGGTGAAAAGTATTTCAATTATATCATTTTCCTGCTTGAAGGGGAAGCGGCCATATCGTGCAATGAGTTCAGGAATCAGATATGCCGGAGTGGTGAAATGATTTTTATCGCTCAGGATTCGGATGTGTGTGCAAAAGCATCGACGGATGTCAGGTATGTCCTGTTGAGTTTTGACAACCAGTTTACCTTATGCGACCAGTTGGCATTGGAGTCTTTACAAGCTTTTGACAACCAACCTCCTGCGTTCAACAAGTTAGATATCCGTTCTTCTTTATTATCGGTATTGGACAGTATTATCTTTTATTTAGACCATAAGATTCAATGCCGGCATTTACATGAGATCAAGCAAAAAGAGGTGTTTCTTGTTTTCAGAGCCTTTTATACAAAGGAAGAGATGGCCTCTTTCCTGTCTCCCATGTTAACCCGGAACATGGACTTCAGGGCCTTTATCCTTCAACATTACCAGGAGGTGAAAACGATTGAGGAATTGGCCGTTATGTGCAAAATGTCCGTACGTTCCTTTAACAGGAAATTCAATAGCTATTTCCATGATTCTCCATACAATTGGATTCTGAAACAAAAATCCCGTCACATCAAGACTTATCTGGCCGATGGAAAAACGTCCTTTGGGAAAATCATTAAAGAATTTGGCTTTAGTTCTCCCGCCCACTTTACGACATATTGTAAAAAACAATTCGGGCAAAGCCCTTCCAAGCTAAGAAAACAATTGCTGTTGGAGAATTATTGAGACGGCATGGGGGGAAAGGGGTTAGTCCGTTGATTGCTGCAGGAAATACTCCAAAAGGTCAAACGTTGCGTCTTTTAACAGCACCTTTTTTTCTTTATCCAGCAAGTAAAGGGTAGGAATAGCTTTCAGGTCATAAACCTCCTCTTCTTTTAAACGGGAACCATCGTCATACGAATTAATCCAGTCTTGTGGAATATCCGGAAGATGTTCTTTCCATGCCTGCAAGTCTTCATCGGGATAGATCGCCAGAATCTTTAACCTCTTTTCTTTTATCAAACGGTCGGTAACCGACGAGGCCTGTAACTGCTGTGCCACCTCCTTGCAGTTGTTGCAATCCGGATTATAAAAGAATAGCAACGTATAATCCGAAGCCACGCGGTATAATGTCGACGTTTGTCCGTTGGCCAACGTATAAGTGAAATCAATCGCTTTTTCCCCCACACGGTTTTTCAGGGCTATTTCCAATTGATGCGCCGGACGGATTTTATCGACCTCGCTTATTGTCTGCGACGCCAGTAAGGTTTGGAGCACCGGGATATACAATTCGTCATTCCGCATAGGGGAATTGGGGTCGTACAGGTATTTCTCATACAAGGCGGTAAAATGAGCGAACATGCGTGCCTCTACTTTTGTTTTCTCCAACATCTCCCTGATAGAAGCGGACGCCGTCTGCAAAGATACATGCGGCATAATGTCGATGTAATCAGCTAAAGCCTGCTCTGTTACGGCAGGCAGATGGATATATGCCGTATCGGAAAAATCAAAATTATCCCAATAGTGTTTGACTAAATAGTCGGCCCTTTCGGCCGGTTCTGTCAATATACTGGGAATGGATATCATCCGGAAAGTAGGCGAGTCCTCCGTATGTTCTGCTTTCGCGCTGTTATTTTGTTGTCCGCTACAACCGGCGCATGAAAACAATAATAGGAACAAATAAGTGTGTTTCATACCTTTTGTTTTATTAATAAGGCAAAGATAGCATATGTCGTTATGATTAGCTACTTTTGCAACTGGTAAAAATAATATTTTAGGATTAATATGAAAACACTGGAAAGATTAGTAGCAGAGAAATTACTAAAGATTAAGGCTGTTAAATTACAACCGGCTAATCCGTTCATATGGGCTTCGGGTTGGAAATCTCCAATCTACTGCGACAATAGGAAGTCCCTTTCTTATCCGGATGTGCGTAATTTTATCAAATTAGAATTGGCGAGAGTAATCTCTGAAAAATATGAGCAGGCGGAAGCCATCGCCGGAGTCGCCACCGGAGCGATTGCACAGGGGGCGTTGGTGGCCGATTTGCTTGGGCTTCCCTTTGTTTACATACGCGCCACCCCGAAAGATCACGGACTGGAGAATCTGATCGAGGGGGAATTGAAACCCGGATCGAAAGTCGTGATCATTGAAGACCTTGTTTCAACAGGGGGAAGCAGCCTGAAAGCTGTCGAGGCTGTGCGGAACTTTGGCTGTGACGTGATTGGGATGGTGGCGATCTTTACGCATGGATTCCCTGTCGCGGACAAGCATTTTAAAGAGGCAAAAATAACGCTTACGACATTAAGTAATTACGATGCGGTGATCGAAGAGGCGGTTCGTACGAAATATATAGATCAATCGGAAATTGCCACTTTGCAGGAATGGCGTAAAGATCCGGCAAATTGGAATCCCAACGCATAAACAGTTGACTGATGACAGAATTTGTTAGCGGGGTGAAAACAATCCCCCACAATGAAGAGCGGGTATTCAATATGTTATCCGACCTGACGAATATAGAGAAAATAAAGGACTACATTCCGCAAGGTAAGGTAAAAGATTTTGCATTTGATCGTGATTCTTTGAGTTTTGTAGTTGATCCGGTAGGTGAGGTGGCTTTGCAAATTGTGGATCGTGAGCCGTATACAACCATAAAGTTTACGACGACCCATTCGCCGATACCCATGCATCTATGGATACAGTTGAAGCAGGTGGAAGAAAATGATACGCGTATGAAAATAACCGTACATGTGGAATTGACCCCTTTTATCAAGCCAATCGTCTCAAAACCGTTGCAGGAAGCAGTGGAGAGGATTGCCGTCGCGCTGACTACCTTGCCCTATTAAAAACAGATCGTTATGGCTCAGAAACTTTGGGAGAAGAATGTGATAGTCGACCGTGAAGTCGAAGCTTTTACCGTCGGTAAAGACCGCGAGATGGATATCTATCTGGCAAAATATGACGCGCTTGGTTCTATGGCCCATATCATGATGCTGGAGAGCATCGGTCTTTTAACCGGGGAAGAGCTAAGGCGTTTGCTCGCAGAGCTGAAAGAGATATTTACCCTTGCGGATAGCGGACAGTTTGTCATTGAAGAAGGCGTAGAAGATGTTCATTCGCAAATAGAGCTTATGCTTACCCGCCGTTTGGGTGATATCGGAAAGAAAATCCACAGCGGGCGTTCGCGCAATGATCAAGTGTTGTTAGACCTGAAGCTTTTTACCCGTGCCCGGATACAGGAGTTGGTACACCTCGTCTCCGGTTTGTTCCATGTACTGATTGCACAAAGCAATTGTTATAAAGAGGTGTTGCTGCCGGGTTATACCCATTTGCAGGTGGCGATGCCCTCTTCGTTTGGTTTGTGGTTTGGCGCATATGCCGAAAGTCTGGCCGACGATCTCCTGTTGATGCAATCGGCTTATAAGATATGCAATCGCAACCCGTTGGGTTCTGCTGCCGGTTATGGTTCGTCTTTTCCTTTGAACCGCCGGTTGACCACCGAACTGTTGGGCTTTGATTCGATGGATTACAATGTCGTATATGCCCAAATGGGGCGTGGTAAAATGGAGCGGACGGTTGCTTTTGCCATGGCCGGTATTGCTGCTACCCTGTCTAAACTGGCTTATGACGCCTGCCTGTTCAATAGTCAGAACTTCGGATTTATTAAATTGCCGGATCAGTTCACCACCGGTTCCAGCATTATGCCGCATAAAAAGAATCCGGATGTGTTTGAACTGACCCGGGCCAAATGCAACAAGATACAAGGGATACCCCAACAGATCACCTTGATATGCAATAACCTGCCTTCGGGCTATTTTCGCGACCTGCAAATCATAAAGGAGATCTTTCTCCCTTCGTTTGACGAATTGAAAGAATGTATCCGCATGACAACATATATGATGCGTGAAGTAGAAGTGAACAACCACATTTTAGATGATCAGAAATATGCGCTGCTTTTCAGCGTTGAAAAGGTGAACAGCCTGGTCTTGTCCGGTATCCCTTTCCGTGATGCCTATAAACAGGTGGGACTTGACATAGAATCGGGAGCCTTTATCCTTGAAAATGAGATATGCCACACACACGAAGGAAGCATCGGAAACTTGTGTAACGAGTCCATTTCGGCATTTATGCAGCAGGTCATAGATGGATTCTCTTTTGAAAAAGCAAATGTTGCGGAACAAAAATTGATGGAGAAATAACGGATGAAACGGACACTGTTCTGTATGCTGGCATTTTTTATTCTTTCCTGTGATAAAACCTATATATCAAGCATTCCGGATTATCCGGTTTATCTGGAATTGGATTTGGATTATGAAGATAAAGCGCTTAAAGCGATTCAAGCGTATCACATATACACACAAAAAGACATCAATCAGGATATAGAACGTACCGGATTTGGCGGCGTGCTGGTCTATCACGGGATAAGCGATAATGGGACAGGCGCCTATTATGCTTTCGATGCGGCTTGTCCGCACGAAGCAAACCGGACGGTAACGGTAGAAGTAGATGCCGACAGAATATATGCCGTATGCCCTAAATGCCAGAGCAAATATGAACTGCTCAATGGGATTGGTAATCGAATCAGCGGGCCAAGTAAGGAACAACTAAAGGCTTACCATGTCCAAACGGTAGGGAACAAGGTTTACGTTCGGTCTACCTATTAATTTCCGGCTAAATCTTTTTTTGAGGTGCTATGGTGAGATGTCTCCGCGCGTTCGCTTCGCTCTCTTGGTTATAATGACGACAAATCGCAATATCATGAAAATCAACGTTTAACCGCGCGTCTTTGCGAAGGCGCCCTGGCGCCACCCAGAAGTGCCACACGTACATCCCTCTGGATTGCTTCACTGTGTTCGCAATGACGGGGTACTTATTGATTTTCAGGCGATTGCACCAATGCAATCCCGCACGGGGATTATCGCTCGGTAGACCGGAAAAGGAAACATGGCAGAATCGCATGCCGTTAGGTATGCGACCCGTTTTTTTGTCCGGCATCCATGTGAATCCCACGTGGAATTTTTAGGCATGCGTGCTGTCATTCTTTCTGTAGGAGGAGGGCGATACGCCCATTATTTTGATGAAAACACGGGCGAAATAGGCCGGCTCGTCAAATCCTAATTTGGCGGATATCTCATTTAATTTGAGGTTGGTGAGTGCGATGTATTGACAGGCTTTCTGTATTTTAAGCCGGATAAAGTAGTTGATAGGGGAGACTACCATCTCTTTTTTAAACAGCATGGAGAAATGCGACGGGGAATATTTAAAGTATGCGGCCAGTTCGTGGAGGGTCAGATTTCGTTCAATATTTTCTTCCATGTAATGGATTACTTTGGAAGAGAAAGGATATTCCTTATGGCTGGGTATGTTTATGTGCTGGAACTGTTCGGACAACGTGAAAGAGGAGAGAAACTGGTACAGACACATGGACGAATAGGTCATGTATTCTTTGATATACCCCATGGAAAAGCTACCGTATATCTCCTCAAATAACCGGATACGGTCTTGAATCCGCGTATATTCGCCGGGCAGGATAGAAGAGGGGGCGGAGTGGGTGGGGATGAAATGCGAACTGACTTTCCCCCTGAAATGCAGCCAGTAGATGGTCCATGGGTTTTCTTCATCCGCCCTGAACGAATAAGGGACATGCGGGGGGATGAGGATATACTGGTTTTTCTCTACAGGATAGTTCCTGTCGTAAATGCTGTACCATCCTTTTCCTTCCACACAATAGATCAGCATGGCGTAATGGCATCCCTTTTCTTTGTGTACGCTGTGGTATTTGACACGTGGGAAAAAGCCGATCTTGCATACATATAAATTACCGATAAGCGGATCCATACCATATTTGTGCAGCAACTCTTCCGGTAACGAAATAAAACGTTCTCCTTTAAATCCTTCTTTGATTTTTACCATGGCATACTTACGTAGAAAGGTTAGAATTATGCGTACAAATATGGGGAATAATATCCGGAAAAGAAAAAAACAAAACCATAAGATAGTATAATTAAATCGGTATAATGCCCTTTCTTTTTGTACCGGCATATGGATATTTTTACCGTTCATTAAAAAGGAGCGAAAATGAGGAAAAGTAATTACGATAAAGCGCCTGCGACATATGTCGGGGGTACCCTGTGGAAAGGCTGGACGTCGGTCACAGATTGCCTGAAGGCAACCTGTTTGATTCAGGGAGCGGCAAAACGGCATATCCTGGTTGTGGAATGTTATCACGGGGTCTATCACGACGAGCTGCTGACCGCTTTGTCTGCCATCGGGGCGGACAGGGTCATCGATACCCGTACATTATTTAAGACGCCGGAAGAGATCGAACGCATGACAGGCCGGTATGTGACGGAGGATTGCCTGTTCGGGCGGAGGGCGCTTTTTACCTATGCCGATTACCTGGACGAACAGAAAGTCGCTTCATGCCGGGATGTATTGGACAAGAGCGACGGCCTTATTGTGTTGTATGGACACGGCGCTGCCTCTGTGACGCCTTGCTGCGATACGCTGGTGTATGCCGATATGTCCCGCTGGGAAATACAACAGCGGTTTCGCCGGAAAGAGATCGACGGGCTGGGGGTGGAGAACCGGAACGATGCACCCTCTTTGCATTATAAACGGGGCTATTTCGTCGATTGGAATACGTGTGATGCCTTAAAGAAAGAACTGATACCCCGTGCGGACTTCTGGCTTGATACGCACCAACGGGGAACGCCCAAGATGATCACGGGCGACACGCTGCGGGCGGGATTGAAGAAAACAGCCGGCAAGCCGTTTCGCGTCGTCCCGTTTTTCGATCCGGCGCCGTGGGGCGGACAGTGGATGAAAGAGGTCTGCGATTTGGATAAAAGCCGGCCGAACTACGGCTGGTGCTTCGACTGTGTGCCGGAGGAAAATAGCCTGTACCTGAATGTCTCCGGCGAATTGTTTGACATGCCGGCCTCCAACCTGGTGTTTTATCAGACGCGCCGCCTGCTGGGCAGTCCGGTAGAAGCCCGTTTCGGTCAGGATTTTCCTATCCGGTTCGACTTCTTGGATACGATGGGAGGAGGGAATCTGAGCCTTCAGGTTCATCCCGTTACGCAATATATCCGCGATACCTTCGGGATGCATTACACACAGGATGAAAGCTATTACCTGCTGGACGCAGCAGAGGGAGCGACTGTTTACCTGGGACTGAAAACAGGCGTTGACCCGGAGCGTATGATCGCGGATTTAGCCGAATCGCAAGATACCGGAAAACCGTTCGATGCAGACCGGTATGTCAACAAATGGCCGGTAAGGAAGCACGATCATTGCCTGATACCGGCAGGTACGGTACATGCTTCGGGAGCGGGGGCGATGGTGCTGGAAATCAGTGCGACGCCCAGTATTTTTACGTTTAAGTTATGGGACTGGGGACGTTTGGGATTAGACGGGAAGCCCCGTCCGATCAATATCCGGCACGGGTCACGTGTGATCCAGTGGGACAGGCAAACGGATTTTGTCAGGGAACAACTCATCAACAGGGTTGAAACCGTAAGCGAAGGTGCATCCTGGCGCGAAGAACGAACCGGGTTGCATGAGAATGAATTTATTGAAACGCGCCGCCACTGGTTTACCGGTAAGGTGTCGCACGTTACCGGAGGGGGGGTGAATGTATTGAATGTCATACAGGGTGATGAACTGGTGGTGGAAAGTCCGTCGGGCGCTTTTGAGCCGTTCGTTGTGCATTATGCGGAGACGTTCATCATACCTGCCGCGGTTGAGGACTATACAATCCGCCCGTCCGGCCTGTCGGAAGGGGAGTGTTGCGGTACGATTAAAGCATATGTGAGGTATAAACAGTAAAAGGGAATAGTAAGATGTACAACACCAACAGTATTGTCATGACGCTGGATGCCGGAGGCACTAATTTTGTCTTTTCGGCGATCCGCAATGGGATGGAAATTGTCGAACCGGTTACGCTTCCGGCCGATGTGAATAGTTTGCCGGCTTGCTTAGCATGTATAGTGAACGGGTTTGAGAAGATCAGGGAGAGCCTTCCGGAAAGGCCGGTAGCCATTAGTTTTGCTTTTCCCGGACCGGCCGATTATCCTGCGGGGATTATCGGCGATTTGCCCAATTTCCCCTCTTTCAGGGGAGGAGTGGCGTTAGGCCCGTTTTTGGAGGAGAGGTTCCGGATGCCTGTTTTTATCAATAATGACGGGAACCTGTTTGCCTATGGCGAGGCTGTTACCGGTGTATTGCCCGAACTGAACCGGCGTCTGGAAGAGGCGGGAAGCGCAAAGCGGTATACCCATTTATTGGGTGTCACGCTTGGCACGGGTTTTGGCAGCGGCGTGGTGATTAACAGGGAGCTGCTTTTGGGGGATAACGCCGCCGGTGGGGATGTCTGGTGTTTCAGGCACAAGAACTATCCTCAATACATCGCGGAAGAGGGTGTCAGTATACGTGCTGTGAAGCGGGTTTATGCCGCCATTTCGGGCGATAGACGGGAAGTCACGCCCAAAGATATTTTCGAGATAGCCGAAGGGACGCTGCCCGGAAACAGGGAGGCGGCGATGGCCTCTTTTGCCGAACTGGGGGAGATTGCCGGCGATGTCATTGCCTCGGTCGTGACCATTCTGGATGGCGTGGTTGTCATAGGCGGCGGATTATCAGGCGCATCCAAGTATATTATGCCCTCCCTGTTGAACGAGTTGAACGCTTCCGTCTCCACGATGGGCGGCGAATCGTTCGACCGTTTGCAGCAGAAAGCTTTTAACTTGGATGATGAAGAGGAGTTTCACCGTTTTGCACGCGGGGAAACAGTGGAGATCACCGTTCCCGGCAGCGGTAGGACGCTCAGTTATGATCCGTTCAAGCGAATCGGCGTAACGGTCAGTAAACAAGGGACAAACCGGTCGGTTGCGATGGGCGCTTACTGGTATGCGCTTACCCATTTATAGGTTTTCTTTTGCAAAATCCGGTAAATAATGGATTTTGTTTGACTATATTGTTGATTATTTGAAATAATTATATTTCTTTGCAGGTGAAAGAACATTTACCTTCTAATTATTTTTATTTTATGAACATTTACATTGGAAACTTGAACTATCGGGTTCGGGAAGAGGATTTAAAACGGGTGCTGGAAGAATACGGCACCGTAGATTCAGTGAAGATTGTTAAAGACCGTGATACGGGACGATCTAAAGGTTTTGCTTTTGCTGAAATGCCAGATGATGATGAAGCTAAAAAAGCGATCGAAGAGTTGAATGAGGCCGAATATGAAGGCCGTCAGATGGTGGTAAAAGAGGCTCGCCAGAAATCGTAACCGGTTTGTTACGTATTTAGAACATAAAAACTTCTGCCTGTTTATGGGAGAAGTTTTTTTTTAATTCTTATATGTTATGCGACTAAAAGGTGTTTTTGCCGGACGTTCCGGCTGGTTTCAATTGCTGATATTCCTGCTTTGTCTGTTGGGCGGTATGATATTGGCCAACCTTATTTCCCTGTTGTTGTATGGTGTGGGCGGCTTTTCGCCGGAAGAGGCGTTGCAGAACGTGCACTTGTTACGCCTCTCCCAGTTTATAGCGGCTGTTACCGTGTTTCTGTGCCCGGCTTTGGCGACGGCATGGTTGTGCAGCGATCGGCCTGTGGAATACCTTTCGGTCGGGAAGCTTCCCGACCGAAAGGTGTTTTTGCCGACGCTGCTCAGCGTCGCGCTGCTTTCCCCTGTGATTACGTTACTGGGGTTTTTCAATCAGAAAATGGTCTTGCCTTCGTTTCTGGAGCCGTTGGAGAGGTGGATGCAATCGCTCGAAGCTGCCGCCGAGAGCCTCACGCTACGCTTCTTTGCGGATAACGATCCGCTGTCTATCCTGTTGAATGTGGCGGTCATTGCCGCCGTTGCCGGCATTACGGAGGAGTTCCTTTTCAGGGGGGCGTTGCAGCGTATCCTGGAGAAGCGCTTTACGAGCCATCATACCGTCATTTGGATTGCCGCCGTCGTCTTCAGTACGGTTCACATGCAGTTTTACGGATTTCTTCCCCGCCTGTTGCTGGGCGCCTATTTCGGTTACCTTTTATATTGGACGCGTAGCATCTGGGTGCCGGTCTTCGCCCATTTCGTGCATAATGGCATCGCTGTTGCCGGCATGTCGAAGGCGGAATGGAGAGAGAACGAGTTTGTATCGGGAGAGATATCCGGCGCCGGCCTGCCTCCTTTGATTATCTGTTCGCTCCTTTCGTTGTTTCTTTTCTATTTCTGCGTCGTCTATTTGCGGAAAAGCCGGGCTTAGATATTCTTTTTACGCAGCTGGAAGTCCTTACCCAGGTATTTTTCCCTGACGATGGTATTGTTGGCCAGCTCTTCGGCCGTTCCCTGAAACAGCACTTTCCCTTCAAACAGCAGGTAGGCGCGGTCGGTAATACTCAATGTCTCGTATACGTTGTGATCGGTGATGAGGATACCGATATTCTTGTGTTTCAACCTGGCGACGATGGCCTGGATATCCTGTACGGCAATAGGGTCTACGCCGGCAAAAGGCTCGTCCAGCATAATAAACTTCGGGTCGATCGCCAGGCAGCGGGCGATTTCGGAACGGCGGCGTTCGCCTCCCGACAGCTGGTCGCCCAGGTTCTTCCGCACCTTCTCCAACCCAAATTCGGCGATCAGGCTTTCCAGCTTTTCCGCCTGGTACTCCGGCGTAGTTCCGGTCATCTCCAGCACGGTACGGATATTGTCCTCCACCGTCATTTTACGGAAGATAGAGGCCTCCTGCGCCAGGTATCCGATCCCGTTGCGGGCGCGTTTATAGACAGGGAAATTGGTGATATCCATGTCGTTTAAAAAGATTTTCCCGTTGTTGGGCGTCACCAGCCCGACGGCCATATAAAACGTCGTTGTCTTACCTGCGCCGTTCGGGCCGAGCAGTCCTACGATCTCCCCTTGCTTCACATTGATGGAAACATGGTTGACCACCGTGCGTGTCCTGTATTTCTTTACCAAATCCTCCGTGCGGAGCGCCATCTGTTGTTCGTCGGCCATACGCTTAAATTTGCTACAAAGGAACGCAATTAATTGCTTTTCTACAAATCCAGATCAACTGCCGCTCCACCTTTTCGTTTGCTTTCTTCTGCCGCCTCCATAAAAGCCATGATTTCCAACGTTTCTTCTATCGCGACAGGCGCTATCCCCGAGTCGTAAAATTCAGCGATCTTAACGAGCAACGGGTCATATCCCGTATAATTGTCCAGGATTTTGATCCCCTTTTCCCCGAAAACAGTACCGCCATAGCCCCCCTGTCCGCGGCGTATTCCGCGAAAGGTGCCGATCCGGTTGTCGTCCCATATCCCGACCACATAATCGGTCTCCGCCGTATAACACCTCCGTACCGATTTGCACCCTGTTCCCATAACGGAAAAAAGGATCTCGACGCCATGTATGCCATACCAAAACAGGTCGGGATGATGCTCTTCGATGTAAGCCGGACTATAGGTATCAGCTCCTGTCACTTTTCCCGTTTTTCCCGGGATATCTTCCATCCCCTCCATATACCTCAAAGAGGAGGACGAGAAGAGCGGTACGTTGTATTGTTTTGCGGCCTCCACAATGGCGCGGGCATCGGCGTAGGAGGCGGCAAAAGGTTTGTCGATAAACAACGGTTTTCCCGCCTTGAGGACGGGAAGCGCCTGTTCGAGATGCCTGTTCCCGTCGATGCAGGCCAATAACACCACATCGACCCTGTCCAAAAGTTCTTCCATGGAATCGACAATCTCCACGCCTTGCGCTTTTACCTCTTCTGTAAAAACGGGAATTTGATCTTTCCATTCCTGGATATTCTCCGTCCCCTTGGGATAAGCCGCCACGACCTTATAGCCCCTGTAGCCACTTGCATCGGGAGCGTTCAGCGATTGGGTGAACGCCTTACTGTGGCCGGTATCAAGACCGATCATGCCGATCTTCTTCCCTTTCTCCACCTTCACCTGCCCTGCCCCTGCGCCGGTATGATGCGGCATGAATCCGAGCGCCACGGCTGCCATGGCGCTCTTTTTAATAAAGCTTCTCCTGTCTGTCATCATCATAAATAGTTTGAGGGGAACTTCCACGGCGCCCTGTATTCGGGAACAGCCAGGCGGCTGGCCTCCTTGTCGCCTATGATCTTTTCCGTTTTGGGGTCGAACCTGATCGAACGTCCCAACTGCATGGATAAAACGCTTAATACGACCGGGACATCCACCTTTACGTGGTATTCGGGGTTGCACAGGGGCTGTTCGCCCGACTTGATGCATTCGATCCATTCGAGTTCCTGGCCGGGAGAGGACGGGATCGTTGCGGGAGGAGTGGTCATGCCGTCCATCCTGTCGCCCTCGGGAACCAGAATATGCGAGGAATAGTCGGTAATCAGCGTGCCGTTCGACCCATGGAAATAGATACCCAACCGCCTCCGCGTCCCCGTTTCGTAACCCAGTCCCGTCTTATCCTCATTCTGGAATGCCCAGCCGTGACTGTTGGTCGACGAATGCATCCATGTCATGGTCAGGTTGGGATAACGCCAGACCACTTCGTGGTTGTCATACGCATCGCCGTCATCCTGAATGATATACCGTCCTCCCATGGCGCTGACTTCGGTCGGGTAATCCAGGTTCAACGCCCATATGGGCAAGTCGATAATATGCGGAGCCATTCCCGGCGTCCATCCACCGCTGAAATCCATCCAGAAACAGTGGTAGTAAGCATCTTTCACCAGGTTGGGATTGAAAGGCTGCATCCTGGCGGGTCCCACCCATTTGTCCCAATCCATTCCGGCGGGAATTTCATTGGTGTTAAACCCTGACCCCACGCCATTCGGGGCGTCGTTCATGACGAAAAAGGTACGAACCGTAGCGATATCCCCCAGATTCCCGGAGCGGACAAGTTCGACCATTCGGCGGTAATGGTCGCCGGCATGGATCTGCGTCCCGATCTGGCAGATGACCTTGTGTTTCCTGACGGCGTTCCTGACGGCAAGGCTTTCGCCGAGATGCATCGTCATCGGTTTTTGCAGGTAGATATGAAGCCCCTCCTTTGCCGCATCGACAGCCTGCAAAGCGTGCCAGTGCGCCGGAGTAGCGATAATCACGGCGTCAAGCCCTTTGTGGTGAAGCAAATCCCTGTAATCGGCATATCCCGTACAGGTCTCCTTATACTTCGCTACGGTCCTGTCCAGCCGCTCTTTCCAGACATCACATGCCGCGGTAACGACCACCTCTTTATGGCCTGCGCAGGCACCCAGGTTTTCGCTCCCCAGACTGCCGCACCCGATAATGCCGAGGTTGATTTTGTCGCTCGGAGCCGTATATCCTGAGCCGGCAAGGACGGAAGACTTGATGATAAACGGCGCCGTTATGGCTGCGATTGATGATGCCTTGATAAATGTTCTTCTTGATAGTTGATTCATTGTGATAGTGTTATGTTAGTGTGTTGATCGTCATTCCGCGTGATAGGTATCCCATCTTTTTGCCGAAATGCCGGCGTCGGGTTGGCCTCCCTGGTGAACGATAAACCGGTATCGGAGAACCAGCGGTTTCCCATGGCTAATGGGATACCTTGTTTCCGGCGTCGGGAAAGTCGGCTGCACCCACGACAGGTCGGGATATTCAACCCATTGTCCCGGATATTCCGGATTGGATTGATGCTGCAAAATGGTCAGTCCCGATTCCGACTGATTCCCTTCAAACAGGCCGCTGAAATCCGCCCATGCTCTCCGGGGAAGCAGGCCAACGGAATCGGTATGATACGAAATCGTTTGTTTTTGGGGTGTTTCCATCCTGACGTTCAGTCCACCATAACTGTTGGTAAAACGGGTAGCGACCTTCACCTCATCCCCTATGGCCTCCATAGCGATGGTCAGGTCGATCACCCGGCTTTCCCCCGTAGAACGATAGGCCGTGATTGTCACCTGCTCACGGACGATCGGCTTCCTGTTTTCCCATAGCCAGAGATTTTCCGCTTCGATCCGGGCAAATGAGGAGCCGTTGGTGTAGTTGACATGTCCGGTCGGCCGGGCAAAAACCCGCTGCAAAGCATAGATGTCGCCCCGCTCCGACTGATAGTCTACTTCGGGCCATGCCCAGAATATCCCGCGGTGATGGGGATGTCCACCGTCCGGCCAGTCGCAGGTCAGTATTTCGCCGTTCAACCCATAGAGGGGATGGATATAATCGCTTCGGGGAACGGCATAGATGCGCGACGTGGTGGTATCGTTCTTTTCCAGTCCGGGATGCGCTTTCAGGTATTCATCATAATAGACGCCTTCCACTTTTGCATAAACAAATTGGACATCCCTCTTGTTTTCGGCACGAATGACATCCTCCTCAAAAACAGTCCGGTAATTATACTGCAATACCCGTTTCCCTGATTCCCTGATAATCACCTGCCCGTTGTCCTGATGCTCTTCCACCGTCATAACCGGCGCACAAGCCTGCGCAATAAACAAGATTAAAGCCAATAGTTTCATGATATGCAAGATTTATATGACAAACATACGACATTTTTTTCAAAATACAAAAAGATACGAAAACAGCGCTTTTGCTGACATTTGTCAAGAAAATGGCCAATTTCGAGAAGGCGTACTTTTCATATTTTTCTCCATTTTTGACCGGAAAACTCGCTCTTCCGGCCGAAATGATAACGATATCGAGAGAATAGTTGGAAAACATCTAAGAGTTTCCCCGGGAACATCTAAGAGTTTTTTAAAAACATCCAAGAGTTTCCCGAACAACATCCAGATGTTTTTCCAAGAAGTCGCGGATATTTTGTAAATAAGTCTTAATGAATTGTTTTTAAACACTAAAATGAAAAGAAATGGCCGAATAATGATAGTTAAATTCCTTTAAAATCCCATCTAACTCCAAACTGACAAAAAGATAGCGAATCACCTATAAACAACTTAAAAAAGCCTAAATTCGCCCGATTGCATGGAGCATATATAGCATTTGTTCACTATTTCGCCGCTTTTGCTGACAAAGTGTATTTCCTTAACCCCCTGTTTTCGGCGATAGAACCGACCAGCTCGGACGGCGGTCTGATCCAGCCACTTTTCAGAGGGGTAAAAATATCATTTTGTCATTTCACCACC
>JAISQD010000134.1 GCA_031274415.1 Tannerellaceae bacterium
GACGAAATATTGGGTACGGAGACAGAGAACTCCTACGGTATCTTTACCGACGACCTGTTCGATGGGAAAGAATATACGCTCAATATCTCACTCTCTCCCTATGCCGAATTTTCTTCCGAAAACCATGTCCGGTACCTGTTCAAACTGGTGTCATTATCCCCCTCCGCCTACCTGTACATGAAATCGCAGATATATCATAAGCCCGATGACGATTTCTTCAAAGAGCCATCCGTCATCTATACCAACGTCCGCAACGGATTGGGGATAGTGGGCGCTTATCAAACGTATACCGTCGATATAGACATACCCGTCCTTTAGCGGATAGAACTAACACCCCAATACGGTGACTTGGGTCGCTTCATCCGTGTCCCAGGTAATTCGGTCGTCCCAGGATAGCTCTTTTGCCTGGGGGCGGCGGTCGAAAATGACTAACCATGCCGGAGCCGAAGCGTCGATCTTGTCGCGGTACTCCGTGATTTGTTCCAAACCCTCTTCACGCACCGTTGCAGGGGTATCGTAATAGTAGACCACTTTTACCTCGATGATGTAGCATACGCCGGCAAATTCTACCGCCAAATCCATCCGTCCGCGACCGGCGGCGTACTCCCGCTCAATGTGTCCGCCGCCATTCGTCACCCGTTGAAGAAAGGCCATCAACAGTAAATGAGGGAACGCTTCGGTATAGTTGGATTTCTGTTCCCACACTTCCGAATGACGACGCCAGAACTTCTGGAACTCCCGAAGCAGCCTGTCCATATCCAGTGTACCGTCCGCCTTTTGCCATGGCCATACAGGTTTTGGGATGGCTAACTGGGTGCTGAACGTCATCTGCCGGGCAATGACTTCGCCCTCCAAGACATCTACTTCATCGAAAAGCACAACTAAAGGTTTGGGAGCGACCATTTCCGCCCAATTGACTAATGTACCGCTCAGCATACTTGACCAACTTTCCATGTCAACGTGGGGAACCGCTATCTTATGCTCCGCTGCATGTTTGCGGATGGCGTCATACAAAGCCGGCATCGCCCGCTCTATTTCTAACAAACCCTGGCATCTCTCCACGCTGACATAGCAGGCAATCGCTTCACTGCCGGCATTGATTTCGCGCATCCAGCTTTTCAGAAAGGTAGTCTTTCCGGTTTGCCGGGGGGCATGCAGCACCCAATAAAGCTGATCTCTTATGTAGCGGTGCAATTGAGCGCCCACCAGACGGTCTGCCGGAGGAAGCATATAATGGTCTTCCGGATTGCAGGGGCCTGTGGTGTTGAAAAAACGGATATCGCGCATGTCTGGTTGTTTTATTATATGCTTTCCAGCCATCCTTTCAGGGCGTCGGTCAGCAGTTGGTTTTCGGTAGCCGATTGTGTGGAGAGGCGGAAATAAAATTCGTCCAATCCATGGAAGTTTGAGGCATCCCGTATTAAAATACCGTGATTTTCCAACAGGTACTTCTTCAACGCGGCAGCCGTTCCTTTTTTCAGGCGTACCAGGAAAAAGGTGACGGCAGTCGGGATCACTTCCAGATCGTCCAGCTTGCTTAATTGATAGATCAGTTCGGATGTTTCACGTTTCCATTTCCGTATCGGCAGGGTAAATTGGGCGGGATGTATCAGGATGTATTTACTGGCTTCTATCGCCATGGCGTTCACCGACCAGGGGATCAGGTATTTGTTCACCGCCCTGGTGATAGAAGGAGAGGCCATGATATAACCGACACGCAAACCGGGTATGTTGTATGCTTTAGAAATGGATTGTACCAAAATCAGGTTCTTATTTGCTTTCAGATCGCCGGCTTTCAACATATCTTCTGTTGTGAAGGCCGCATAAGCCTGATCAATAATAAAGGTGGTCTGCCGGTGGGCGGCGATCAGTTTCAATAATTCGGTACGGTGTATGAGCTTCCCGTCCGGATTGTTGGGGTTGCCTATCCAGCAGAAGTCCTGTCCTTTCAGCGATAGCTCGGAGAGGTCTTCCGAATTGGAGAAATAGGTGATTTCATGTTCATGCAAGCGGCAGGCATCTTCATATTCGGAAAAGGATGGGAAGAAAATGGTCGACTTCGCCCCTTTCCATGCTTGCGCCAACAGGTAGAAAGCGGTAACGGAGCCGTTTGTCACCACCACATTTTCATCTTTTATCTCAAACCTGCGTGCAAGCAACCGCTTTAGCCCCGAGGCATCCGGATCAGGATAATGGGAGAGTTTATCGAATTGAGTCATCAAATGCTCTTTCAGATTTTCCAGATTAGCGCCATGCCAGGCATTGGAGCTAAAGTTCATCGTCACTTCATGTTGAACGTTATAAAAGTCATCGCCGTGTCCGAATAACATATTTCTTTTGTTTTTAATACTATCAATGAAACAGAAGAACAAAATTACGAATCTTTTCGGCTTTTCCTATCAATACGTTTGAATTATGAACGAATTTGATTTACTTTTGCTTCTAACTTTAAATTTTAAACATGAAATCAAGAGCTATTTCCCGAAGGCATTTTATCAACCGGACGATCATGGGCGCCGGTGCATTGGTTTTAAGCCCTTCAACCAGTCTCTTAGCCCATCCGGCGGCCTCGTTCTGGCCTAAAAACGCAAAGAAGTATAGTATTTACATGATCGGCCACGCTCATATTGATCTGGTATGGTTGTGGCCCTGGCCCGAAGGTCTCGCTGTGGTACACAGCACGTTCCGCTCGGCTCTTGAACGGATGAAAGAGACGCCCGACCTGGTGTTTACTTCCAGCTCGGCCTTGTTTTATCAGTGGGTGGCGGATAACGACCCGGAGATGCTGGCGGAGATCCGCCGGAGGGTTGATGAGGGACGTTGGAACGTGGTCGGTGGATGGTGGGTCGAGCCGGATATGAACGTTCCGTCCGGCGAAGCGATGGTACGGCAAGGGCTGTACGGACAGCTCACCCTCCAGAAGCTGACGGGGCGACGGGCTACGGTAGCCCTCCATGCCGACTCGTTCGGTCACGCCGGCACACTGCCGCAGATCGTCAAACTACAGGGCATGGAGGATTATGTGTTCATGCGGCCGGGCGGCGGCGAGAAAGAGTTGCCTTCCAACCTCTTCTGGTGGGAGGGGCCGGATGGCACCCGTATATTGGCCTACCGCATACACCACCACTACGGCAGCCTGGATCAGGGAGAGGCCAAAACCACAAGGGATGATATCCGGCAGGTGGCGGAGTATGCCCCGCAGCATCCCGTCCCGCAGATGATGAAATTTTTCGGCGTAGGCGATCATGGCGGAGGGCCTTCCAAAGCCCATATCAGGGTAATCAATGAAGCGAGGGCGGAAAAAGGCGCTCCCCAGATCTTTTACAGTAGCATCGACCGTTATTTCGAGGATATTCGCCGCGAAGACCTCCGCTTTTTGCCCGTTGTCCGGGACGATTTGCAGCATCATGCGCCGGGCTGTTATACGGCCGAAGCCGCCATCAAGAAGGACAACCGTTTGGCCGAAGCGATGTTGGTGACGGCGGAAAAGATCGCCGCCGCAGGTTCCGTTTATTGGAAAATGGCCTATCCCAAAGAGGCCTTTACACGGGCGTGGGAAAGGGTGCTTTTGCTGCAGTTCCACGACAGTATGGCCGGAACATCGCTGATATCCCAATACCAGTATGCCCGGAACGGATACGGCTATGCCCTGAATGTCGCCGAAGATACCACCTATATGGCTCTTCAGAAGTTGGAATGGCAAGTGGCTGCCGAAGACCCGGATTCGCGGTACCTGCTCGTTTTCAATCCCCATGCATGGGAGTATAAAGGGATGATACGGTATGAATCCGATCGCGGGAATATCTGTTTTACCGACGACCAGGGGCGCGAACTGCCGTCGCAATGGATCACCGGGCAGGCACAGACGCATGGCCGGCACACGCTATTGCTTCATGCCGCCATTCCCCCGATGGGATACACCCAGATCAGGGGCAAATGGTGCGGCGCACCCCTTGCCGCCCCCAACCCGGCGCAAGCGGACGATGATGTGATAGAAAATGACTATTATACACTTACTTTTTCCCCCGACGGCAGCATCGGTATTCTCGATAAGGAGACTGGAAAACAGGTCTTTGCAGGAGGCGAAACCGGCTGCAGGGCGGTGGTGATTGACGACCCGAGCGATACATGGAGCCACAATATCCTCACCTTTTCCAACGAAATCGGAGCGTTCGGCCATGCCGCAATCAAGTTGCTGTATCGCGGGCCTTTGCAAGCGACCATACGGGTTGTTTCTACCTACGGCCATTCCACGCTGACGATCGACTGGTCGCTGACCGCCGGCTCGAGAAGAATAGAAGCCGATGTAAAACTCGATTGGCACGAGCGGCTGAAAATGCTTAAATTCTCCTTTCCCGTGGATGTGGAATCCCCCGTCCCGACCTACGAAGCGCCCTACGGATTTATCCGCCGGACGCCCAACGGCCACGAAGACCCCGGCCATAGATGGGTGGATGTGACCGGCCGCCGCGACGGTGCAACGCGCGGCTTTGCCGTCGTCAATGACGCTAAGTACGGCTATAGCGTAGCGGAAAACGATCTGCGCATCTCCATTGCGCGGTCGGCAGTCTACGCCCACCATGAGCCGAAGGAGCTTGTTCCGGAAAGGGAATACGAATGGATGGACCAGGGCATACAGACATTCCGCATGTTGCTGGTACCCCACAGCGAAAGCTGGGAAGAGGCCAACATTCCCCGTATCGCCGAGGAGTTTATGACAGCCCCTATCCCGATTTACCAGGGCATCCATCCGGGGACGCTGCCTGCCTCCGGTTCGTTCCTTGAAATGGATGCGCCGAATGTGATCGTCTCCGCTATCAAAGAGGCCGAAGAGGGGGACGACCTCATTATCCGTATGGTGGAGACGCTTGGCAAGGAGGCTGCCGCAACGCTTCGTTTTACGGCTGCCGGCTTTACGTGGAAAAGTTCGTTCAGGCCATGCGAAATCAAGACAATCCGTCTCGACAGGCATACCGGGCATATCAAAGAGGTCAACCTTTTAGAAGAGTGAGGGTCTGCGCGATCTTTTCATCCACAGGGAGCGCGGCATCCATCCAATGAATCGCGCTTCCTCTTCGTTCCATCCCCCTGAACCAGGTCATCTGCCGCTTGGCAAACTGGTGGATAGCAATCTCCAACTGTGCAACCATCTCGTTATAGGAAAGCTTGCCGGTGAGGTAAAGCGTCAGGTATTTATATTCCAGCCCGTAATAGATCAGGTCATCGGGATGGACGCCCGATGCAAGGATGGCTTCGACCTCCTCCACCATCCCCTCATCCAAGCGGGCGCGCAAGCGGCGGGATATCTTCTCACGCCTGAGTTCCCTATTGATATCTATCCCGATAATCAGGCTGTGGATGGGGGGATAGGCGTTCTTCGCGGGCGTTTTCAATCGGTAATATTCTTCAATCTCGATGGCGCGGATAGCCCGCTGTGCCGTATCGACGTCTGTCTTGTTGTGGAGCGTCTTATAACCGGCCAACAGTTGCTCCAGCTCTTTCAACGGCTTATCTTTCAGCGAGGCGCGCAATGAGGGGTTTTCCGGTACGTCCAACAGGTTGTATCCGCGCAGGGCTGCTTCAATATACATCCCCGTTCCGCCACAAAGAAGGGGCAACTTCCCTCGTGACCTGACCTCCGCATATGCCCTGTGAAAATCGCGCTGGTATTCAAACAGGTTATACTTATACCCCGGCTCACAGATATCAATCAGGTGGTAAGGGACAACTTTCCCGCCTACCGTATAGTCACGCAGGTCTTTCCCCGTCCCGATCGTCATCCGGCGATAAACCTGCCGTGAGTCGGCGCTGATCACTTCCGAATCCAGACGGGCAGCCAATGCCGCCGCAAAAGAAGTTTTCCCCGAAGCGGTCGGCCCCAAGACGGTTATCAGTTGATACGCTTCCATTCACTGTGTTTGATTACTTGAACAATTCAGTCAACCAATGGATGAATTTTTGACATGTGGCTTCGTCTGGTTTTTTATTGTGTTTTTCTTTATTTCTCATAGTTATCGGACATCAATATCTTGTTCATTGGCTATTTTTAATTCTCGCGCATCAAATTCTACTTGTTCTATCTTTCCGTTTTTGTTGTCAAGTCTGATTAATTTCCCGGATAACGCTTCATCCGAACTGTTTAAGATATGTTCAAATCCATGGATACAATCTTCGCTATGCGTCGTTGCGAATACTTGAATATTCAACTTTTGGGATAATGCGAAGATTATTTTCCATAATTTTTCCTGAACTGTATGGTGTAGTCCGTTTTCAAATTCATCAATGAGTAAAAAACCATTGACCGAATTAACTAAGGCAAGAATGATCGTTAAAATTCGATTAATGCCATCCCCCATACTTCGCAAAGGCAACACTTTTTGCGTATTCGATAATTTAATGACCGCACTTCTTTTTCTTGGCGTTTCTTCAATAAAAGCGATTCTTTCTGTTTGAGGTTCAATGATTTTCAAGGCTTCAATCACATATTGCTCTTTTTCTGTCAGTGTGATGTTATCAAATAAATTTCCATTAATACCCCTATCTATATTTCTGGTTCTAATGAATTGCATATTTTCATTGTCCTCAAATCCATTGAATACAAATCTAAATGGTCTATCTTCATCTAAAGATAATATATATGCAAAACTTCCCACTTTTATTTCAAGTCCAATTTTATAGTTCTCAACCTGCTTTTCTCTATCATTTTGGATAACTATCCGTTTCCTCATCGTATTTCCCTGTTCATCTTTTTGTACCTCGTCAATATATCGTACAAATCTTAAAGAAACGTACTTTCCTGCAGATAGATGACCTATTGAAATAGCATCGGTAATATCAAAGCCAACATGTCGATGGGTAAATAAAGAGGCAAAAGTTCGTATATTGATTTCTGTTAGAATCTCGTTTTTGTCCTTTTGTTTAAAATTTTCGCCTCTCTCTTCAAGCAATTGGTAAATTAAACCTGGATTACCTTTGGTCGCGTAAATAGCAAGTGCTTCAAGAATGGTCGATTTTCCTGTATTGTTTTTACCTGTAATCAGATTGACTTTTCTCAACGAATCAATTTGAATTTCTTTCAGGTTGCGATAGTTTTTTATATTCAATGAATCAAGCATATACGCAAATTGTTGTTTGTTTTCTTATTACGCAAAGATAACCATTTTATAGATATTCCCTAATCCTGTTGGAAAATTATGCATCAGCGTCCACAAAAAAGGCCTCCCTGATTGAGGGAAGCCTTCTTGACTATGTATCCGTTTTTACTTATCCGTTTACTTTTTTCATGTGAGCGATAAGTTCCAACACTTTGCTGGAATATCCCCATTCGTTATCGTACCATGCAACAAGTTTAACAAACGTGCCGGTCAAAGCAATACCTGCTTTGGCATCGAAGATGGAAGTACGGGCGTCGCCAATGAAGTCGGAAGAGACAACATCGTCTTCGGTATATCCCAGGATGCCTTTCAATTCATTTTCGGAAGCGGCTTTCATCGCTGCTTTTATCTCTTCATACGTCGCCGCCTTTGCCAGGTTCACGGTCAGGTCTACGACCGAAACATCCAACGTAGGAACACGCATGGACATCCCCGTCAATTTACCGTTCAATTGGGGAATCACTTTACCTACCGCTTTTGCTGCACCTGTTGAAGAAGGGATGATATTACCCGAAGCAGCACGGCCGCCTCTCCAGTCTTTTACGGAAGGACCGTCGACTGTTTTTTGAGTAGCTGTCGTCGAGTGAATGGTGGTCATCAAACCGTCGACAATACCGAAGTTATCGTTCAATACTTTAGCAATAGGAGCTAAACAGTTTGTCGTACAAGATGCGTTAGACACAAACTGAGTGCCTTTTACATACGTATTTGAATTGACACCGCAAACAAACATGGGCGTATCGTCTTTGGAAGGAGCGGACATGACAACATATTTCGCACCGGCGTCGATATGTCCCTGTGCTTTGTCTTTTGACAGGAACAACCCTGTTGATTCAACAACATATTCTGCACCTACCGCACCCCAGTTCAGATCAGCAGGATTCTTTTCAGCTGTCACACGGATTGAATTACCGTTCACAATCAGCTGACCATCTTTGACATCAATCGTTCCATCGAATTGACCGTGAATCGTATCATACTTCAACATGTAAGCCATGTATTCAACACTGATCAGGTCGTTGATGCCAACAACCTGAATGTCATTTCTCTTTTGAGCTGCACGGAAAACCAAACGTCCGATACGTCCGAAACCGTTAATACCTACTTTAATCATTGTAATAAAACTTTTATTGGGTTTATTTAAAACATTAACTAATACCTATCAACATCCACAAGGAGTAGCACAAGAAACTAAAAACGCCAATAACACAAAAAGCGTCAACAGTAATGGTATTTTTAATTTCATATTGCCCTTGTTTTAACCATATAAATAACGGTGAACTGTGCCGGGCTCGAACCGGCGACCTCTGCCCTGTCAAGGCAGCGCTCTGAACCAACTGAGCTAACAGTTCTTTTTCGCGGCACAAAGTTAGGAAAATAAATTCGGATTCACAATACCTGAATACAAATATGCAGGTAAAATAATGCCCTGTTTATACCCTCTTTTTCCTCTTTTTGCAAAATACAGAATGTCAGCAAAATACTGCTTTTTCTGACATTATGTAAAGAAAACGCCCTTTTTCGGAAATGCGTTTTTTACACATTTTCTCCAATTTTGACCGAAGCAGCAAGCTTTTTGGCTGAAATGACAATGATGTTGAGAGAATAGTTGGAAAACATCTAAGAGTTTC
>JAISQD010000086.1 GCA_031274415.1 Tannerellaceae bacterium
CGGTGACGGCTCTATACCCACACAAAACGGTATTTATTTCGTATGACTATAGAGCCAAAATTTGTTCATCCTGAACATGCTGATTCTAACATTTTGATAGTTTTGGCGTCCGTTTTTTCGGATAGTGGCCAATTGACAAAATGATATTTTTACCCCTCTGAAACTCGGCTGGATCGGGTCGCGGTCCGAGCTGATTGATTCTATCGACGAAAACAGGGGGTTAAGGAAATACACTTTGTCAGCAAAAATGGATAAATTGTTGATAATTGATATATATCATTGGATGGATATATGACTTTTGTGATCATATTTGGTGATAACCTATCTTTTTGTCAGTTTGGAGTTGGATCGGTGTTTAAAGAAATTTAACTATCGTTATCGTGCCATTTCTTTTCATTTTAGTGTTTGTAAACATTTCATTAAGGCTTGTTTACAAAAAAACTGCGACATGTTGGAAAATCATCTGCATGATTTCCGGAAAACTCTTAGATGTTTTTAAAAATCTCTTAGATGTTTCCGGGGAAACTCTTAGATGTTTTCCAATTATTCTCTCAAAATCGTTGTCATTTCAGCCAAAAAAAATATTTTCCCGGTCAAAATTGGAGAAAATGCGCAAAAAACACACTTTCTGAAAAGGGCGTTTTCTTTACATAATGTCGGAAAAAGCGCTATTTTCGTGTCATTTTGTATTTTCGTTAATACAATAGCCCGAACATCCATAAAGATGTATTGAGCTTATGCGAGACATGCATCTGGTTGGTGAAAATTGTTCTTTTAAAAGAGCAATTTCCGATTAATTTTGTACTTTCAAAAGTACACTGCTTGTTTGAAGAAAAAATAAACTGTGTATGACAGAAACATGCTATACCGAATTGTTGGACGGGAAGGAATTAATCGCTATTTTTGTGTGGTAACTCATCGCAAAAGATGTACACAATTAATATTGATCATGTATGAGACAGGTAATAGGTATTTTAAGTATGTTGCTGGGTATGGTATGCAGTATGAATGCACAGGAATTAAACGTGATTAAATTAGTCGCGCCGGCGAAGAGCGGCGGCGAACCATTGATGAAAGTCTTCAATGACCGTAAATCCGATCGTGAATTTGCTCCGGATAAACTGAATCCGCAAGACTTGTCCGACCTGCTCTGGGCGGCTAACGGGATTAACCGTGCGGACGGCAAACGGACGGCTCCATCCTGCAGGAATTTTCAGGAGGTGGAGGTGTATGTCCTCTTGCCGGAAGGCGCTTATGTGTATGACGCAAAAGAGCATACGCTGAACCTGGTAGCCACAGGCGACCATCGTGGCGCGTTAGCCGGCGGACAGGATTTTGTGAAAGCGGCTCCGGTCGGTATTGTGCTGGTGGCGGATTTATCCCGTTTCGGCGGCCAGATCAACGAGCAGGTCAAGCTGATGGCCTCCGTCGATGTCGGCATTGTCTGCCAGAATATCAATATCGCATGCGCCGGTCTGGGGTTGGCGACGGTTCCCCGTGCCTCTATGGACGAGGTGGCGTTGAAAAAGATTCTGGGGCTGAACGATACGCATCTTCTGCTGATGAATAACCCGGTAGGTTATCCGAAAAAATAACCATGGTGCCGGTATTTATCATTGTCCTCATCAGCGTTTATCTTGGTGGAAATGCGTATGTCTTTATCCGTGGCTGGCAGGCTGTTTCCGGTTTGCCGGCCGGCTTGAAAATAATGTTTTGCGTTGTTTTCTGGCTGGGAGCATTGTCTTTTTTTTCCATACTGAAGCTGAGGGACGGGAGTCTGCCCAATACGCTGTCGCACTATGTGCACCAGGTGGGGACGGGGTGGCTGGTCTTTATGTTATATATGGCCGCCTGCCTGCTTGTCGTCGACCTGCTGAAGCTGTTCCATATCCAGTATGCCTATAGCTTTTATGTCGCATTGGCGCTGACGTGCAGTGCGTTGTGTTACGGGTATTGGCATTACAGGCATCCGGTGGTCAACCATGTGGACATCGCCATAAAAAAGGCGGTCGATTCGCCGGTCAAACAGTTGAAAGTCGTCGCCATCAGCGATCTCCACTTAGGTTACGGGACAGATAAACCGGCATTGAAAGCGTATGTCAGGCTGATTAACGACCAGCAGGCGGATCTGATCCTTATTGCCGGGGATTTGGTTGACAACAGTATCGTTCCGCTCCGGAAAGAGCATATGGAAGAGGAACTTTCCCGTCTGGAAGCCCCTTTGGGTATTTATATGGTACCGGGCAACCATGAGTATATCAGCCAGGTCCAGTCATGCGCCGAATTTCTTCGCCAGACGCCTATCCGCCTGTTGCAGGATTCGGTGGTTACGCTTTCCAACCGCCTTCAGATCATCGGGCGGGACGACAGGAGTAACCATTCCCGCCAGCCTCTTTCCACCTTGGTAGAGGGTATCGACCCTTCCCTGCCGGTTATTTTGTTGGATCATCAGCCGTATGAGCTGGATGAGAGCGTCGCCTCCGGTATTGATTTGCAGATCAGCGGGCATACGCACCACGGGCAGGTATGGCCGGCCACCCTGATTTCGGACTGTTTGTTTGAATTGAGCCACGGCTATTTACGGAAAGGGGATACGCATGTCTATGTCTCTTCCGGCCTGTCGCTCTGGGGGCCGCCTTTCCGTATCGGCTCGGATAGTGAATTGGTCGTATTTAACCTCACTTTTGAATGATGTACGTATGAAGGTATTTCTCCAGTCCATTGTCGCACAATTGCTTCTTAACCCGTATGTTTTCCTGCGGGGGTATCAGGCCATTCCGGCAAAGAAGAGCTGGCGTATTCCCTATGCCCTGCTCTTTGTTATAGAATTGTCGGTCTATTTGACCGGCTTCTTTTTCCGGAAGGCATTGCCGGATGATATCATGATTCCCATTTTGCAGTATTGTGGCGCCTGGTATATCTTTCTGCTGTATTCGACGATGGCATTGCTGGCCGTTGAGCTGCTCAGGTTGTCCAACCGCAAATATGCATGGTACCCCCGGTGGATCGTCCTGCATTGGAAAGAGGTGAAGCTCGCGCTGTTTTTCGTCATTACCGCAGGTGTTGGCGGATTGCTGGCGTATGGCAATTATACCGTGACCCATCCTGTCGTGACCCATGTCGACGTCACGCTTCCCAAAGGAACAGGCCGTCTCGACAGCCTGACAATCGTTATGATGAGCGATCTGCATATCGGCGAGGTGATCGGGAAAGAGATGGTACAAAAATATGTGGCGCTCAGCAACGGGCAATCCCCCGATATGGTCGTATTGGTGGGGGATATTATGGATTACGAATCCCGCCATGCGGAACAGGCGCGTATTGAGGAGGATCTGCAACAGTTGCAAGCCCCTTTGGGCGTCTATGCGGTGTATGGAAATCATGAATACCGCGCCAACCGTCGTGCCAAAAAGCGTTGGCTGCAAAAGACCGGCGCGACGTTGTTGGTTGATTCGGCGGTTTCGATCGCCCACTCCTTCTATCTGGTAGGCCGTGACGACCGGGTCAATAAGAAACGCGCCCCGTTGCATGCTTTGATGAAAGGGATAGATACCGGCAAACCGGTGATCGTCCTCGACCACCAGCCCCTGTCGTTCGCCGAAATGAGTATGAATAACGTGGCTCTTGGCTTGTGCGGCCATACCCACAACGGGCAGCTATGGCCTTATCCCTTACTGATGAAGCTGATCTATGAATGTCCTTACGGGTATCACCGTAGAGGGCCTACCCGGTTTTATGTCTCTTCAGGCATTGGTGTTGCCGGCCCGCCGTACCGCATAGGAACAGTCTCCGAACTGGTCGTCCTGCATATCCGTTTTACCGGCTAACCCGCTGCCTTTCCTGGCGCTGCCCGGCGCGGGCATTTTTTCCCTGACGGCATCCTGTCCTCCCTCTTCGGGAGCCTGTAACGTCTTTTCTATCAGCTCCGGATCGGCCAATATATCGAGCGCTTTTTCCAACACTTCGTCCTCTTTCAGGCTGTAAACCAGTTCGCCTTTCTGGTAGTAATACCGTTTGACGATCTCCGCCGCCATGACCTTCTTTATCTGCTCTTTGAAACGGTCGAAATCGTGATCCAGATTGGGCGTCAATCCGGCTTCCAGCTCTTTGAAAACAGAGGCGTTTCCTTCCAGGTATCCTTCAAATCCGGCGACCTCTTTCAGGCTGTTCAGGTATTTCTCGCTCTGGCGGTCATAGCTGAAATCCTTCTCTTTGGCATAGGCTTTAAACGCCTCGAAATCATCATCCGACACATCAAAATCCTCTACCGGCGGGATCGTCTTATGCTGTTGTACCCAATCGGTTATGAAATCAAACAGGACATAGTCGTTTAACAGGTAATACATCAATGTAGGGATTTTAGGCTCTTCCACTTCAAACTCCGGACGGATACCACCGCCGTCGCGTACGGGACGGCCTTTCGATGTGTAAAACAGCGTGGTGAGGCTGTCGGGGATGGCGGCAACGCTACCGTCAGCCCCCCGGTGCGTATAATCAATCTGCTGGATACAACGCCCGCTCGGGATGAAGTATTTACCCATGGTTATTTTCAAACTCCCGTTGTAGGGCAGTTCACGCGGACTTTGCACCAACCCTTTTCCGAATGAGCGTTGGCCGATCAATACGGCGCGATCCATATCCTGCAATGCGCCGGAAACGATCTCGGCTGCCGAAGCGCTGTTTTCATTGATCAACACAGCCAGTGGTATGACGGTGTCGACCGGTTCGTTCGATGTCCGGTATATGCGGTCCCATTGCCTGATTTTCCCTTTCGTCGATACCACCTCTTTCCCCTTCGGTACAAACATATTCACGATCTGGACGGCGCTTTCCAGCAATCCTCCGGTATTGTTGCGCAGATCGAGGATCAGGGATTGGATATGGTGGTTCTTTTTCAGATCCTCAAAAGCGGCCTTTACCTCTTGGGCGCTTTTATCCGTAAAGCCTTTCAGGTAGATATACCCTGTGCCGTTACCCCGCACGCCGTAATAGGTGACCTGGTCGGTCATGATCTGTTTACGGGTGACCTCTACCGTGTGGGGCTTTTTCTTTCCGGGCGTCTGTATGCGGAGCGTCATTTTGGTGTTGGGGACGCCTTTCAACAGTTCGCTGACCTTCTCGCTTGTCGCCCTTTCCACATCGACGCTGTCGATAGCCAGTATGCGGTCTCCGGCTTTTAATCCGCTTAATGCGGCCGGCATCCCTTCAAATGGCTCTATAATAATGACGCCTTCGTCTCTCTGGCGGATATAGGCGCCCATACCGCCATACTCTCCGGTGGTCATCATTTTCAGCTTGTCCATCTCCTGTTCGGGAATGTATTCCGTATAAGGATCCAAACCCGCCAGCATGGCATTGATTCCGCGGCGAATGGTCGCTTCCACATCAATGGAATCGACATAAAATAGCTCTACCTCCTTTACCAGAGCGTTAAAAATATCCAAGTGCTTACTGACTTCAAAGCGGTTATCCTGTTGCGCCTGCATGGGGGAGAAGCTTCCGCTTATGGCCAGCAGGCTGAGAATGGTTACAATACTGTTCCGGTACATTCGTTGATACATATTTTATATTTTCGTTGATTTACAGTGTAAATATAGAGAATAAACAAGCTGCCTATGACAAGATCCCGTTTACTTTTAACTTTATTTGTCTCCACCGGTCGGCGGGAATCTGCGCCCCGGTGACGCCGATCACATGCCCGGCCAGTAACGAACCGATACGCGCCGACTGTTCCAGCGTGGCGCCGGAGGATTGCCCGAACAGGAATCCGGCGGCGAAGTTGTCTCCCGCTCCCGTCGTATCGACAGGGTTTCCCCCTTCCGCAGCGACCTGTATAATGTCGCCTTCCTTACCCGCCAGCGCCCCCTCTTTTCCCATCGTAACGACCGCTATCTCCGTCATCCCCGACAGCGCCCTGACAGCGCCGGCCGGTTTCAGTCCCGTAAAGGCTTCCGCTTCGCTTTCGTTGGAGAAAAGGAGGTCGACATATTCCGGGATTATCTCTTCAAGCAGGTGTTTAAAGGCATTGACGATGTTGAAGTTGGACAGGTCTAACGCGATTTTTAACCCCGACCGTTTCGCCTTTTCCATGGTAGAACGGACCAACGCTTCATTGACCAATAGATAGCCTTCTATATAGATGTAGTCGTATGGGCGGAGTATCTCTTCTGTTATATCGTCGGGGGTAAGCGTCGGGGCGGGGCCGAGGAAAGTGCCCATTGTCCGTTCTCCATCCGGGGAGATCAGCACCGTGCAGCATCCGGAAATGCCCTCTGCTTTCACCATGTAGGGCGTCACCCGTGCGCTGCGTATCGCTTCTTCGTAATAGTCCCCCATCGCATCGGAGCCTGTCTTTCCGACAAAACCGGCGTTCACTCCCAGTCCGGCCAACGTGCGCATGGTATTGCATGCCGAGCCTCCTGGCGCCCGGCTTCTTTCCAGATGCGATTGCGCGCTCTGAATCATCCTCATCTGATGTTCATCAATCATCTCCATCGCTCCTTTTGCCATGCCTGTCTGGGAAAGGGTTTCGTCGCTATTTAATTTCAGCAGGATATCAACCAAAGCGTTTCCTAAACCAAGTACACTCATCCTTTTCACTTTTTTCTGCAAAGATATTGCATATTTGGAAAACAACCTGTACTTTTGCAGAGCATTTGAAAAAAGGGGTGAAAAATCCCCGACCATCGAATAAAATTCTTCCTTAGCTCAGTTGGTTAGAGCATCTGACTGTTAATCAGAGGGTCCTTGGTTCAAGTCCAAGAGGAAGAGCTGGACAAATTCCTCCCAATAAACGCGCTTGCTCGTTCATACTCATCTCGGAATATATAATTTTCGCACAAATGATCTCGTGTCTCTCATCAAAATACCATAAAGATGGTATTTCGGGACAGTCACGGAGCATCTATTTTTGTGTCGTAAAATAACATCTCCGCTTTGGCGGGGGTGATAAAACGAAACAGAAAATGAAATATCTACTATCGACATATTTTTCTTGTTGTTGTTGCATGCGAATGTGCATGTGATGTCTGCCCGGCGGATGGACATCTCTTCCCGCCTGATTCCTTTTTTAGTTTGTTTAATTTATTCATAATTTATAATTCAATGGTCATGAAAAGAAGTATTTACAGTTTAATTGTTGTTTTTGCTTGTGTGGCGTTCGCCGCTACGAAAGTGTCGGCCGAAAACAAGACCGAGAGTGATAAGCAGGATGTTATTTATATAAAGAGCGTCAAATTTGTTACGCCGCTCCTCAATCAATGGATCTCGGAATATGCGAAAGTGAAGCCCGGCATTAAACTGGCTGTTGCCGACAAAAACGTAGAACAGGAAGAGGCCGATATCCAGCTCCTGATCTCCGAAAGGGAAAGGGAAAACCTGCAGCAGGGACAGTATTATTCGTCCGTAGGACGGTACGCCGTTTTGCCGGTAGCGGGAAAGGATAACCTCCTGTTGGACGATTTCGAGAAGAAAAGGCTGAACGTAAAAAGGCTGAAAGAGCTGTTTTTCGAGAAAGACGATCTCGTGGAGCAAAATTCCACCGAAAAGGATAAGTACAACGCCACGGTCTATTCCGGGAATAATCCCTCTTCCGTCTCCCACGCCTTTGCCTCCCATTTTGGCTTTAATCCGGGTAACCTGAAAGGGAAAAAGATATCCGGCGACGATATCTACCTCATCAACGCCATCCAGAAGGATGAAAAAGGCGTCAGCATCAACAATCTGGCCTACCTCTATGACATCAATTCCCGCCGCTTGAAGCAGGAAATCGCCATTCTTCCGCTCGACCTGAAAAAAGAGCAGAGCGCCATCCTCGAAGAGTCGGACCTGGATAAGTTGATCGACCTCCTGGAAAGCAAATCCATCGACCTGATTCCGGTGGAAGAGATCAGTTTCGTTTTCCATAACGACATCAATCCGGAGGTCAAGGAGTTTCTTCAGTGGGTCTTGTCCGAGGGGCAGGCCTACAACCACCGCTTCGGTTTCCTCAACCTGGATGAGAAGAGGCTGGCTCAACAGAAAGAAGAGCTGAAAGCCGTCCGTTTACTGACCTATTCCAACCCACAATAAAACTGACCCCGAAATGAAAAAGAATAATCTACTTTTATGCTGCCTACTCACGCTGTCGACCCTCTTTGTCCGCGCCGAGAAACTGGACTACTTTTTCGACAAGTCCATCCAATTCGATCCCAAGATACCGACGCCGGAACAGTTCTTCGGCTACGAAACCAGTTCACGCGTCACCGAGCATCACCGGATCAATGCCTATTTCGAGAAGCTGGCGGAACTCTCCGGCCGTGCAACCATCGTCGAGATCGGACGCACGCACGAACAGCGGAAGCTAAAGGTGCTGATCGTCTCCTCTGCGGAAAACATCGCCCGCCTGGATCAGTTCAAACAGGAACGCGCCAAGGTGCGACGCGGGGAGACGCCCGATTCGCCGCTGATCGTTTTCCTCGGATATAGCGTGCATGGGAACGAGACGTCGGGCGCCGAGGCAGCTATCCTGTCGGCCTATTACCTGGTGGCGGCTCAGAATGAGTTCGTCGAAAAAGAGCTGGCGGACGGCATCTATTTCCTTGACCCGGTGCGTAATCCCGACGGACAGGAACGCTTCGCCAACTGGGTAAACTACAACGCCGGCGTCAACGTCGTCAACACCCATTCGCTCGACCGTGAACATACCGAGGCATGGCCCGGCGGGAGGGGCAACCACTATTGGTTTGACCTCAACCGCGACTGGATCAACATCGTCCATCCCGAAAGCCGGGCGCGCGTCGCCTTTTATCAGGATTGGCTGCCTCATGTACAGGCCGACCACCACGAGATGGGCACGAACAGTACCTTCTTCTTCGAGCCGACCGACCCCGACGGCAACGAAAGCCGTTTCGTCCCCAAGTCTACCTACGCACTCAACAACGCGTTCGCCGGCTATTACGCCAAAGCCCTCGACAACATCGGCTCGTTCTATTATACAAAGGAGGGGTACGACAATAAAAACCCGAACTTCGGCTCTACCTATCCCGACTA
>JAISQD010000096.1 GCA_031274415.1 Tannerellaceae bacterium
CAAAAACCCGATAAAGTATTAATGTTGGAAGCGGACAATTTCTTCGGAAAGTTTGAATTTCGTCCGTTGGAACCCGGTTATGGTATTACCATTGGTAATGCTTTACGCCGTATTCTCCTGTCATCACTTGAAGGTTTTGCTATAACTTCCATTAAAATAGAGGGTGTTGAGCATGAATTTGCTTCAATCCCCGGTGTTATGGAAGATGTAACAAACATTATTTTGAATCTGAAACAAGTTCGATTCAAACATATTATCGATGATATCGAGAATGAAAAGGTAAGTATTACTGTTTCGGGTTCGGAAGTGTTCAAGGCCGGTGATATAGGTAAGCAATTAACCGGATTTGAAGTATTAAATCCCGGTTTGGTTATTTGCCATTTAGATCCGGGCGCAAGTTTTCAGATTGAATTGACGATCAATAAAGGACGCGGCTACGTGCCGGCTGAAGAAAACAGGGAGCAAAGTCCGGACATACATGTCATAGCGATTGACTCTATTTTTACGCCGATACGTAATGTCAAGTATTCAATTGAAAATTTCCGTGTTGAGCAAAAGACGGACTACGAAAAGTTAATTCTTGAAATAGCTACGGATGGCTCTATCCATCCTAAAGAAGCGTTGAAAGAAGCAGCAAAGATTCTGATTCATCACCTCATGCTATTTTCGGATGAGAAAATTGCTATTGAAACGGTCGATACTGACGGCAATGAAGAATTTGATGAAGAAGTGCTTCACATGCGCCAGTTGCTTAAAAGTAAATTGTCGGATATGGATCTTTCCGTTCGTGCGCTTAATTGTTTAAAAGCTGCGGATGTTGAGACCTTGGGCGAATTGGTTAAGTTCAATAAGAACGACTTGTTGAAATTCCGCAATTTCGGCAAGAAGTCGCTCATTGAACTTGATGAATTACTTGAAAGCCTGAACCTTTCTTTCGGTATGGATATCACAAAATATAAATTAGATAAAGAGTAAGTATAGCGATGAGACATAATAAAAAATTTAATCATTTAGGTCGTACCAGCGCTCACCGTGCAGCGATGCTTTCGAATATGGCTTCTTCTTTGATAAAACATAAAAGAATCTTTACAACGACAGCAAAAGCGAAAGCGCTCCGTAAATTTGTAGAACCTCTTATCACCAAATGCAAAGAAGATACAACGCATTCAAGGCGTATTGTATTCAGTACGTTGCAGGATAAGTATGCTGTGACGGAACTGTTTCAGGAAATAGCCCAGAAAATAGGCGATCGTCCGGGCGGATACACCCGTATTCTCAAAACGGGCAATCGTTTGGGAGACAATGCAGCGATGTGCTTCATTGAATTGGTTGATTACAACGAGAACATGTTGAAAGATTCTTCAAAGAAGAGTCAGAGAACAAGGCGTTCGCGTAGAAAAGCATCCGAAACGGCTGCTGCCGCCAAGGTTGAAGAGGCTGCTGTTGCTGAAGAAGTGGCTGCTGCTCCATTGCAGGAAGAGGCTGCTTCACTTGATACAGAAGAGAAAGCGGAAGAATAAGTTGATAGGTTAATGATATAGAGAGGAAGTTGTCAAAAGAATGGCAACTTCTTTTTTTTGTGCCTGACTTTAGGCCGGCGGTCTTGATTTTATTCTCTATACTTGTAAATCGGCGGAATTTCATGTAAGTTTGTCGTTTAATATCTAATTGTGGTAAAATGAATGAATCGCTACACAGACTGGGGGAATATACGTTGTTGATGAAAAAAGCGATATCCATCCCCAATCGATGGAATATGTTTTTCAAGCAATTGAATAAAGAGATTTATAAACTTGGCGTTGATTCGCTCTGGATTGTCATTATTATTTCCATTTTTATTGGTACGGTTATTGCTATTCAGATATCATTAAATATCAGTTCGCCACTTATTCCCAAGTTTACTATTGGATATACTACGCGCGAAATTATCCTGTTGGAGTTCTCTTCTTCGATTATGTGTTTGATACTGGCCGGCAAGGTGGGGAGTAATATCGCATCTGAAATTGGGACAATGCGCGTTACGGAACAAATTGACGCCATGGAGATCATGGGGGTAAACTCGGCCAATTTCCTGATCCTTCCCAAAGTGACCGGATTAATGATCTTCATTCCTGTGCTTGTGATTTTCAGCATGTTTACAGGAATATTAGGGGGTATTGCCGCCAGCTATCTGGCGGCGGAAGGAATGACGCCGGCTTCGTTTGAGTATGGATTGCAGTTTTATTTCAATTCATTTTATATCTGGTATTCGATTGTCAAGTCTGTTGTTTATGCTTTCATCATTTCTTCGATAGCCTCTTACTTTGGGTATTATGTGAAAGGCGGCGCTCTTGATGTGGGGAAAGCCAGTACGAATGCCGTTGTGATGAGTAGTGTGATGATTCTTATGGCCGACGTTATTTTAACCCACTTAATGCTTACCTAAGGAATATGGTTGAAGTAAAACATATCACAAAATCCTTTGACGGGCGTATGGTATTGAATGATATCAATACGGTGTTTGAAACAGGGAAGACAAATCTTATTATCGGCCGGAGCGGTTCCGGTAAAACGGTTCTGCTGAAGAATATTATCGGTCTGATACGTCCCGACGCCGGGGTAATCCTGTACGATGGCCGTGATTTAACGGCCATGAAAAGGAGCGAACTGAATTTGTTACGGCGTGAGATGGGTATGCTATTCCAGGGGTCTGCCTTATTTGATAGCATGACGGTGCTGGAAAACGTCATGTTTCCTTTGAATATGTTTTCTAAAGATTCTTATAAAGCGCGTGAGAAAAGGGCGATGTTTTGCCTCGAACGGGTCAATCTTTCGGAAGCGGAACATCTTCATCCTTCAGAGATCAGCGGAGGGATGATGAAGCGGGCAGCGATTGCCCGTGCCATTGCGTTGAATCCTAAATACCTGTTTTGCGATGAGCCTAATTCCGGTTTAGATCCCAAGACCTCTCTTTTGATAGATGACTTGATTCGTGATATTACGATAGAGTATAATATGACCACGATTATCAATACGCATGACATGAATTCGGTCATGAATATCGGTGAAAATATCATCTTTATAAAAGAGGGCGTTAAGGAATGGCAGGGTTCGAAAAGCGAAGTCATCAATTCAAACAACAAAGCGTTGAACGACTTTGTTTTTGCATCGGATCTTTTCCGGAGAATGAGGGAATTGGAACATCCCCGGAAAGAAGGGTAAAGCCGGCCCTTCAAGTTTAACGGTACAGTTTGCCAATCCCTGATTTTTAGTTACATTTGTCGTTTGATAGATAATCGAATATGATGAACGTAAAAATTGTCAATAAATCCCGCCATCCGCTACCCGGATATGCAACGCCATTGTCGGCAGGAATGGATATCCGCGCAAACCTTACGGAGCCGGTTGAATTACAACCGTTAGAACGAAAACTGATCCCCACCGGGTTATACATTTCCCTTCCCGAAGGGTACGAAGCGCAAATGCGTCCCCGTAGCGGGATGGCGTTAAAGCATGGCATTTCGCTGTTGAATACGCCCGGTACAATCGACGCCGATTATAGGGGCGAGATTGGCGTTATCTTAGTCAACCTCTCTTCCGAACCCTGTATTATCCATGATGGCGATCGCATCTGCCAAATGGTCATCGCCGCACACAGCCGGGTAGAATGGACGCCGGTGGAGGTATTGGACGATACCGAACGCGGAGCCGGAGGATTTGGTCATACGGGAAAACAATAAAGCATGAAAGGTATGTCCAAACAGTTGATATATAGTATACTCATGACGCTGTTGTTTCTTGCCGGCGCTACAAATGCCGGTGCAGAAGAGGCAAACAGGCGGAAATTCGATTATTTCTTCTATGAAGGGTTGAACCTGAAACAGGCCGGAAAATACGACGCCGCTTTTGATGTTTTTCTCCATTGCCTGGCGATTGATTCAACGGCAGCCCCGGTATTGTACGAACTGTCATCGTTTTATATTCAGCTTGAACAGCCGAATAAGGCTGTGGAGATGTTGAAACGGGCAATCAAATACAGTCCTGATAATTTTACCTATAAAATGGCTCTGGCTACAGTCAGCCGGAATCTTGGCATGTATGGCGAAGCGGCTGCCGAATACGAGGAGTTGATCAAGATGTATCCTGAAAAAGTGGAACTGAATTTCTACCTTGCCGACGCACTGGCTCAGGAGGGAGAGATCGGCCAAGCCATTGACGCATACGATGCGCTGGAATCGAGTATCGGTATGAGCGAAGGGCTTTCGATGCAAAAGTACAAGCTTTATAACCTGTTGGAGCAGACTGAGAAAGCGTTTGATGAAATAGAAAAACTGGCGGCCAAATATCCTACGGAAGCCCGTTACCTGATTATCCTGGGGGATTTGCATCTGGAGAAAGGAGAGAAAGAGAAAGCGTACGAATTTTACCGGAAAGCCTATACGATTGATCCGTCAAATCCCTATTATATTGTGGCGATGGCGAATTATTACGAGGCGATGAATGACAAAGCGGCAGCAGAAACCCAGATTCGTGATGCGTTAGTCAACGACAAACTCGATGTTGAAACAAAAGTAAGCATCCTCTCCCGTTATTTTATCCGTCTTCAACAAACCCAGCAAGAGACAAAAAATGCCAATACGCTGTTTGAAACGCTCCTGGAACAACATCCGGAAGATACCGAATTGAAGCTGATGTACGGCAACCTGCTTGTTTCCCAAGAGAAAAACGACGAAGCCAGATTCCAGTTTCAGCTGGTCACCGAAATGGAACCGGATAATCTGGTGGCATGGCAACAACTGCTCAACCTCTCGTTAAAAGCACAGGATTTGCCGGAAATCACCCGTATTTGTAGAAAATGCATGGAACTTTTCCCCGACCTGCCGGAATTTTATTTCTATCTGGGAATCGCCTACTATCAGGAAAAAGAGTATCAGAAAGCGATGGATATCTATTATGAAGGGATTAAGATTATCCCCGAAGACAAAGCGGCATTAAAATCAGACTTTTATGGACAGATAGGAGACATACACTATCAGATGGATCAGGAAGAGCAGGCGTTTGAGACGTATGAAGAGGCGCTGAAGCACAACGAAAAAAATATCAGCGTACTGAACAACTATGCCTATTTCCTCTCTTTATCTAAAAAAGAGCTGAAAAAAGCCGAACGCATGAGTGCGCAGACCATCAAAATGGAGCCGGACAATCCGACCTATCTGGATACCTATGCATGGATATTCTTTATGCAGGGGAATTATACGTTAGCCAAGTTTTATATCGAAAGCGCGCTGGCAAAAGATAAGAGCAACAGTGTTGAACTGATTGATCATTATGGCGATATCCTCTACATGAACGATGAAAAAGAGAAGGCTGTTGAACAATGGAAGAGAGCCAGGGAGATGGGTAAGACAAGCCGGACGCTTGATCGTAAGATTAGTGAACAGAAATACATAGAAGACGAAGAGGCAAAATGAGACATTTCTTTCGAATAGTTATCGTGAGCGGATTGGCTGTTTCCCTGCTGTTGTTGGGGGGGTGCAAGACCTCAAAAAAAGCCGGCGCTCCCGCCGTTTCCGAAAGGACAAAAGCACACAACGAATTTTTTGATTCCATGCGGGAGAACGCTTTCCGGTATCAGACGCTGACAGCCCGTTTGAATTTAGAGCTGACGGTTCCGGGTAAGGAACTGAGTTCACGCGTCGATTTGAAAATGGTAAAGGATAGTGCATTACAGCTATCGGTACAGCCCATACTTGGGATTGAACTGTTTCGTATTGAATTGAGTACGGATAGCGTGAAAGTGATTGACCGGATGAATAAACGGTATGCCGTAGAGGGGTATGGCGGGCTAAAAGACCAGATCGCGCTTGTTTTCAACTTCTATAATTTACAGGCGCTATTTACCAACCATCTTTTTATTCCCGGCGAACAGGAGATATCCGCCCGCCAATACGGTCGTTTTCAGCTCAAGCAAGAAAGGTCGCGCGCGGAAATACGGATAAAAGATGCCATGAAGCTCTGTTATACCTTCCTGGCTGACGGCGGGGAGAAGCTTCTCTCAACGCATATCGCCGACGAGTCCGAACGGTATGCCCTGCAATGGACGTATGATGATTTCCGCCTGGCGGAAGAGCAGCTGTTCCCGATGATGATGAGCGCACAATTCCTGACGGACGGCGTTCCGGAAGGAGGAATACGGATACACTTCTCCCGTTTACAACCCAACGTCCCGGTGAATATGGAATTTTCCGTTCCTGCCAAATACAAACAGACGACCCTGGCTGAAATGGTCAAGGGACTGAGTCGCAGCGATAAGAAGAAGTAACCGAAGATGAGGTATACCGGGATTGTCATATTGATGCTATCGGCGTTAACCGCATTCGGACAGAAATCAGCCAAGGTACGCGAATGGGAGAATCAACGAAAGGCCGCTCTTGCTGAAATAGAAATGACCAACCAACTACTGGCCGAGACAAAGAGGTCGACACAAAATTCGTTGAACCGCCTGAACCTCCTCTCCCAACAGATCCTGTCGCGCAAAAAAATCATCAACCTGCTGAACCGGGAGATGGCTGCCATCGACAAAGAAATGGCAGTCATACGTATCGAACTGACCTCTTTGGAAAAAGAGCTGGGTATCAAACGCGACAATTACGGGAAGTCGGTACAACGCATCCACCGGCGCCATACCTCACAAGACAAACTCCTTTTCATCCTGTCTGCCGATAATTTCTCCCAGTCGCTCCGCCGGATGCGTTATCTGCGCGAATACGCCGACTGGCAGAAAAAGCAAGCCGGCGAGATCGTAAAGAAACAGGAAGAGGTCAATCTCAAACGTCAGGAGCTGGAAAAGACACGTGCCGAAAAACAACAGTTACTGAACGCCCGCGAAGCGGAAAGCAAAAAACTGGAACAGGAAGAGGCCACTCAGAAAAGGGAGGTGCAGCAACTGAACCGGAAACAGAAACAGTTACAGGATGAGCTTAAAAAGAAACAACGGCAGGCGGATGCGTTGAACCGTCAGATTGAAAAACAGATAGCGGAAGAGATTGCACATGCCGAAGCGGAAGTCCGTTCCGCCCGTGAACGCGAGCGGGAAAAGGTGACGGCAGAAGGCAAGAAAACGCCCGAACCAGCTACAAGCGAACGTGTAGCCGATACAAAGGGAGGGTATGCCATGACAAAAGCAGAGAAGACCCTGTCGACTGATTTTGTGAACAACCGGGGACGTTTACCCATGCCCGTCTCGGGACAATACCGGATTGTCGGGACTTTTGGCGAACAACAACATCCCGAACTGCCTTATGTCCGTATCGACAACAGTGGCATTGATATCCAAACCACAGCCGGAGCCGACGCCTGCGCCATATTCAACGGGGAGGTGACCCGTATTTTTATCATACCGGGGTATAACAACTCCATTATCGTCCGGCACGGTAATTACCTGACCGTATATAGCAATCTCAGCAAGGTGTACGTCCAGCAGGGAGAGAAAGTGAAGACCCGGCAGATGCTCGGGAAAATCTTTACCGACACGGAGAATGACAATTCCACGATCCTCAACTTCCAGCTAAGAAAAGAAAAAGACAAATTAAATCCCCTGCTCTGGTTGGATAATTGATCCCTTCCGCCGGAGGCAATTTGACGAGAACAAAAAAAGTGACTTTTTTGCTTGCCGTCATTTGCCGAAAGGCTAAAGGGCGTCATTCTCCGGTCGCAGCTTGCGGACGACGGCTCCGGTACGCCACAATTCGCTTCCACGCAATGCGGCAAGCTCTTTTTCCAGGTTTTCGCGGTAATCCGGTTTGCTGTTGGTGTCGATAGAGCGTTGCGCTTCGTTTCCTGAGGCGACCTCTTTGTATAACTTTTCAAAGACCGGTTTGGTGGCATCGTGGAAAACGCCCATCCAGTCCAATGCACCGCGCTGGGCGGTCGTCGAGCAGTTGGCGTACATCCAGTCCATCCCATTTTCGGCAAACAAAGGCATCAGCGACTGCGTCAACTCTTCTACCGTTTCGTTGAACGCTTCCGACGGGTCATGCCCGTTTTCGCGCAATACCTCGTATTGAGCCAGGAGTAGTCCCTGTATAGCGCCCATCAAGGTGCCGCGCTCGCCTGTCAGGTCGGAGTAGACCTCTTTTTTGAACGTTGTTTCAAACAGGTAGCCCGATCCTACGCCGATGCCCAGGGCTACGACACGTTCCCATGCCCTGCCCGTTGCATCCTGGAAGATGGCGAAGCTGGAGTTCAGCCCGCGCCCTTGCAGGAACATCCTCCGGAGGCTCGTCCCCGACCCTTTCGGAGCGACCAGGATCACATCCACATCCGGCGAGGGGACAATATGCGTCCGCTCTTTGTAGGTGATACCGAAGCCGTGGGAGAAATACAACGCCTTGCCCGGCGTCAGGTATTTTTCGATACGGGGCCATACTTCGATCTGCGCCGCATCGGAAAGCAGATACTGGATAATCGTCCCTCTTTGGCAAGCCTCTTCGATGTCGAAAAGCGTTTCTCCCGGAACCCAACCGTCCGCCACCGCTTTATCCCATGTTTTCCCCCCTTTGCGTTGTCCGACAATGACGTTAAAGCCATTGTCGCGCAGGTTCAGGCTCTGTCCCGGCCCCTGTACGCCATAGCCTATGACGGCGATCGTCTCGTTTTTCAATACCTCTACCGCCTTTTCCAACGGAAACTCGTCGCGGGTAACGACCTGTTCGTCTACACCGCCAAAATTCATTACTGCCATATTCTTTATTCTATTTAAATGATGTGTTATAAACCAATTCCTTTCTTATCCCCATGTCACCGCCGCACGGCAGATCGCTTTCCCTTCGTGACAGATTGCCATATTGTATTTGTCTGAAGAGACCTCCTCCGCGTGCAACGTCAGCGGCATACCGTACCTGCCTTCCGAGAGGTAAGCGATCTCGAAACGGTGAATATCCTTTTGTCTGACCAGCTCCAGATCGAAGAGGTCTAACAGGTGTTCCATATACTTGATGCTGTTCAGGTGCCCGTTGATGTCCAGGTCGCTATACCTGACGCGGTAAGGCTCTCCCCCTACCCTGTTTTCTACGGGCGCTATCTTGCCGGGCTTTTCTACCGGGCAGGGGCGGTCGACGATATAGGCGCTCAACCCTTCGATATCCAAAGGGGCAGGCCGGCGGGTCTCCACGTCGATTGCCGCCCAGATGGAACGCGCATACCCGAACGTCTTTCCATCCCCGCCGGTCAGCGCGAAGCAGCGGTGGGTAAACAGCCGCGTCACCTCTTCGACCCAGGTGTAAAGGGTAATCTGTTCCGATACGCCCGGATAGCGGGTCATCTCTATGGCCAGGCGGGAGAGCACCCACGTCGTATGCCGGTCGTTCATATCATTGAACCCGAAGCCACGCTCCGCAGCATGGATGGATGCGGCGTGCAGCAGGTATGTCCCGATCACCGGAATGGAGATGCGTCCCCGGAAGTCCAGCAGGTACGATTCGGTCACAAAGTGGAATGTCCCGACTTTATCCTTATCCTTTTCCTTTTCCTTTTCCATCACCTCTCCTCCGGTTTGATGTCCAATCGCTTTTCCATTGCCGACAGCATATCGCTGAGCCGTTCCACCTTGCTTTTCGTTATCGCAATCCGTCCCGAACGGATAAACTGCAATACGCCGATGGAGTGGCTCAACTCGTCGAACAGCTCTTGCGTCTCTTCGTAATGGCCGCTCTTTTCGAGGACGATACAGGATTCGTTCATCTCCAGGACGCGGGTATTGTATTTGCGGATAAGCTCCTCCACGCCGTTCATCTTCATAAACAGCTCGGTACTGACTTTGTACAGGGCGATCTCCTGGTAGACCAGGTCTTCATCCGTATTGTAATAGGCCTTCAGGATATCGACGCGCTTGTCGATTTGTTTGACCACTTTGTCGATGGTATCCTTGTCGGCAAAGGTCGTAATCGTAAACTTGTGTATCCCTTTTATGGCGGATGGGGAAACCGAAAGCGTTTCGATATTCAGTTGCCGCCGCGTAAAGATAATGGTGATCTGGTTCAATAACCCTACCGTATTCTCGGAGAAGATAATCACGGTATATAATGTTTTTCCATTCATGTTCATGTTGATTTCCTCCCTCCTTACTTTTCGTCCATAATCATATCCGTAATCGTGCCGCCTGCCGGAACCATCGGGTATACCATCCCGTGCGTTTCCACATTGACCACCAGCAGATACGCCCCGTCGTGGTGCAGCATTTCGGCGATGGCGTCGTCCAGCTCTTCCCGCTTATCCACCGTCCGGCTTTTGATACCGTATGCTCCGGCGATAGCGGCAAAGTCGGGATTCTCCATCACCGTCGACGAATACCGTTCGTGGAAGAAAAGCTCCTGCCACTGCCGTACCATTCCAAGGAAAGCGTTGTTCAGGACAACCATTTTCAGGTCGATCTTCTCCTGCATGATCGTTCCCAGCTCCTGCAGCGTCATTTGCAAACCGCCGTCTCCGGTAAAAAGGCAGACCGTACGTGCGGGTGCGCCGAACTTGGCGCCGATCGCCGCAGGCAAGCCGAAGCCCATCGTTCCCAGTCCGCCGGAGGTCACGACGCTCCGTGTCCGCCGGTAGTTGAAATAGCGGATACCCATCATCTGGTTCTGCCCGACATCGGTGACCAATACGGCGTCGTGGTCGACCGCTACGGATACCTTTCCGACCACTTCTCCCATCCGCAAAGCCCCTTCCTCAGGATACGCCTCCTTTTGTATGACTTTCTCCATCTCTTCCTCTTCGTGTGCGGCGAAACTATTGATCCACGCAGAATGGTCGGCAGCTATCAGCCGTTCCGTGACAGCCGCCAATGTCTCTTTCGCATCACCGGCAACAGGAATGTCGACCGGTACGTTTTTCCCTATCTCCGAGAGGTCGATGTCGAAGTGGATAATTTTAGCCTGTTTGGCGTATGTCTGCAGGTTTCCGGTCACCCGGTCGTCGAAACGCATCCCGATCGCAATCAGGACGTCGCATTCGTTCGTCTTCCTGTTCGGCCCTATATTCCCATGCATCCCCAGCAACCCTTTGTTCAACCGGTAATCCGACGGCATGGCCGACAGGCCGAGCGCCGTAGAACCTGCCGGGATATCGCCCTTTTCAAGGAAGGCGAACAGCTCCTTTTCCGCTCCGCTCAGGATGACCCCCTGCCCGACTAAGGCAAACGGCCGCTTTGCGCTGTTGATCAGTTCGGCCGCCGCGGCTATATGGCCGGGTTCTATGGTGGGGAAAGGCTGGTAGCTACGGACGGTCGTCACTTTTTGATAGGTATAATCAACCAGCCCGATCTGGGCGTTTTTGGCAAAATCAAGCATCACCGGTCCGGGACGTCCTGTGGATGCGATATAGAACGCACGCGACACCGCCCAGACGATCTCTTCCGGTTTGCGGATCTGGTACGCCCACTTGGTGATCGGCTGCGTAATCCCGATCACGTCGATCTCCTGGAAAGCATCCGTTCCGAGCATGGGAGCGGGCACCTGTCCCGATATCACGACAATGGGCGTGCTATCCATCATGGCGTCGGCTATGCCTGTAATGGTGTTCGTGGCGCCGGGGCCGGAAGTGACCACGCACACACCCACTTTCCCCGACACACGGGCATACCCCTGGGCGGCGTGTGTAGCGCCCTGTTCATGACGTACAAGCACATGTTTGATCTCTTTTTGGTAATCATACAACCGGTCATAAAAGGGCATGATTTGTCCGCCGGGGTAACCAAAGATGGTTTCTACGCCCTCGGCGATCAATGTTTTCAGTAACGCATCCGAACCGGTTATTTTTTGTTTATCCATTCGTCTATCTTTTTTCCTGTTTTTATCTCCATTCCTTATTCTATGATTCTCACCGCCCCTTTATCGGCAGAGGCCACCATTTTTGCATAGGCCTGTAACGCTTTTGAAACCGTTCGCGAACGCAAGGGCGGCGTAAACGCTTTCGCTCCGCGCGCCTCTTCCGCCTGCCGGCGGGCTTCCAGGCAGGCATCGCTGACTTTCACCGCTATCGTCCGTTCGGGTATGCGGATCTCAATGATATCGCCGTTTCTCACCAGACCGATTGCTCCTCCTGCGGCTGCTTCGGGAGAGACATGGCCGATGGAAAGTCCTGACGTCCCGCCACTGAACCGCCCATCGGTCACCAAGGCGCACGCCTTACCCAAATGCCTGCTTTTAATATAGGAGGTCGGGTAAAGCATCTCCTGCATACCCGGCCCGCCCTTAGGCCCTTCGTGCGTAATAATCACCACGTCGCCGGCGACCACTTCGTTGCTCAGAATACCTTCGCAAGCGGCTTCCTGCGAATCATACACCTTCGCCGGCCCGGAAAAATGAAAGAGCGCTTCATCCACTCCGGCCGTTTTAACCACGCAGCCATCCAACGCGATATTTCCATACAGTACGGCCAATCCGCCATCCTTCACGTAGGCATGCGCCACATCGCGGATACAACCGCCCGCCCTGTCGGTGTCCGGCGCACTATAATACGTTTCCTGCGAACCAAGCGTGAGGTTGAACCGGTGGGCGGGCGCGCTCAAATACCACTTAATGGCTTCTCCGGACGCCTTCGGGGAGGTCACGCTATACCGCGCGATGGCCTCTTCGAGCGTGAGGCCGTCCACCCGTCTGACCGAACCATCCGCCAGTCCGGCTTTCACCAGCTCGTCCATAATGGCTATGATCCCGCCGGCGCGGTGGACATCCTCGATATGGTACAGCGGGGTATTGGGCGCCACTTTACAGAGGACAGGTATCTTCCTCGAAAGGGCATCAATATCTTTCATCGTAAAATCCACTCCGGCCTCATTCGCCACTGCCAGCAGGTGGAGAACCGTATTGGTCGAACCGCCCATGGCGATATCGAGCGACATGGCGTTCAGGAACGCCTGGCGGGTAGCAATACGGCGCGGCAGGACAGATTCGTCCCCATCGCGGTAGTAAGCATAGGCATTCCCGACAATCAACCGGGCGGCCTGTTGGAACAGGCGGGTGCGGTTGGCATGTGTAGCGACAATCGTCCCGTTTCCCGGCAAGGCCAGGCCGATCGCTTCGTTCAGGCAATTCATAGAGTTGGCGGTAAACATCCCCGAACAACTGCCGCATCCGGGGCAGGCCGACCGTTCGATCCGTTCGATCCGTTCGTCGCCGATGGAATCGTCTGCCGCTTCCACCATCACGTCGATCAGGTCGAGCGAACGCCCATCCGCCTCTCCCGCCTCCATCGGCCCGCCCGATACAAAGACGGCCGGTATATTCAGCCGCATGGCGGCCATCAGCATACCCGGCGTAATCTTGTCGCAATTGCTGATACAGATCATGGCGTCCGCCTTATGGGCATTCACCATATATTCCACGCTGTCGGCAATCAGATCGCGCGAAGGGAGGGAATAGAGCATACCGTCGTGCCCCATGGCGATGCCGTCGTCGATAGCAATCGTATTAAATTCAGCGGCAAAGCATCCCAACTTCCCGATCTCCTCCTTTACCTGCTGCCCGATATCGTGCAGGTGTACATGGCCGGGGACAAACTGTGTAAACGAGTTGACGATGGCGATGATCGGTTTCCCCATCTGCTCTTCCGTCATTCCATTGGCACGCCATAATGCGCGCGCTCCTGCCATCCGGCGTCCCTGTGTGCTGCCTAAGCTGCGTAATGTCATTTTCTCCATTCGATCTTTCCAATAAAAAAGGCCTTTCCCTGCGAGGAGAAAGGCCTTTAAGAATATGTTGATCACTTATAACTTCCTACACGCCTTTCTCCTCACCTGCTAATGACTAGAAGGCCCACCACGAGAATACCACTATGTAAAAAGTCACACATCATTACCTATCCGTTTCGTTTTTAATTTTACCGTCGCAAATGTAGAATAATAATTCATACAAACAAAGGAATTAAAAGTTTTTTCTTCTTTTTCCTTTCAAAAATGTAGCAAAACAAGACTAATGATAATGAATTGCATAGGATCATAAACACACTTATTTATTAGTAATGAATACACTTGTATGTTAGTAATGAATAGATTTGTATGTTAGTAATGAATAGATTTATTTGATACAACGTCAGGGCACGGGATTACAACGGGAGTTATTACCCATATTACCCGACACAAGAACCCATGCATTGGTCATTTCGGGCATTCGTCGATGTGGGAAAAGCACCTTACTGCTTCAATTATTGAAACACGATAAGCAACGTACACTCTACCTTAACTTTGACGATCCGCGCCTGTTCGGTTTTGAATTGCCGGACTTTCAGTTAGTAGACCATATCATTGCCGATTCAAAAAGCGATGTGTTGTTTCTTGACGAGATACAGGTGATCCCCAGTTGGGAATTGTATGTCAGGCAAAAACTGGATGAGGGATTTAAGACCGTGATAACAGGCTCTAATGCGTCGTTACTGAAAATGGGAAAATAGAGCAGTTGATACAAGTTTGCTACGAACTAACGCCCGAAAACAGGGAACGTGAACAGCGCGGCTTACAGGAAGCCATGGATTTTTTCCATTGCGATAAAGGCCTGATCATCACCTATAACCAGAAAGACGCCTATATACAAAACGGCAAACAAATAGACGTTTTGCCTGCATATGACTATACAATTGGGAAATGCATTTTTTCATAGGCTATTACAATATCTGACATTACGCTCAGCTCCAACGCTATTTTGTCATTAGCAGGGGTACTGTCATCAACCAAAGGCAAAAGTTCCTCTACCTTTGCAAGCGCAAATTCATATTTTTCTTTTGTTATCTTGTGTTCAAGTGCAACACGGGCATCCTCGCGTCCCTTCGTTGCGTGATACAAATGTGGAGAATAATGTTGAATTACAAAACTTTTTGGTCTAAAAGTTTTATAAATGCGAATTTGACTGAAAAAGCAAGGGGATTGTCTTTCCTGCTTTTTCCTGTCTAACGTGTTAATATCTTCCAATGATTTGTATTGTACGGCGATTTTGCGGGGGACTAAGGGGAAATTCCCTGAGGTCTAAGGAACGTTTTGGAAAGGATATAGTCTAATTCTAATTTGACAGTTGTCGAACAGCTGTTTGACAGCTGTCGGACAGCTGTTCGACAACTGTCAAACACCTGTTCGACAACTGTCAAATTAGAATTACTTGTAGACAAAAATAAAGATACTTCTGCATCTATGCAAAATTTGTTCTGCATAGAGGCAAAGAGTTCTCTACTACTTAAGTTATCGACAGGTATACCGGTAACACAGGCCCGAACCATGCGGACCCTGTCGGAACAATATCTTTAAAAGTGATTACAGGAGATTGATCAAAAGAAAACAAAAAGACCGTAAATTTATACCTTAAAGCAGTGTCTTCATCCAATAATTTATATACATTTACAATTTATTTGAAAAAAAATTGGACGATGGATGCGCAAAAACAGTTATTCGAAATTATAAAAAACAATATCCCGGAACAATATCGTTTAGTGGATGTGGTAGGAGAATTGTTGGGGTTAAGCCCGGATTCGGCATACCGGCGTATCAGGGGGGAGAAAGAGCTGTCTCTGTCCGAACTTCAAATGCTATGTGAAAAATTCAATCTGTCAATGGACACGATTTTGAATTACAACTCAGACCAGCGTACTTTGTTTCAATATACGTCCGTTAATATGGCCGATCCGGGAAGTTACATCCGCTATATCGAACGGTTATCCCATTCATTAACAGGATTACTGACTGTCGAAGATAAAGAATTGTTTTTTACCGCTCAGGATATTCCATTTTACCATTTCTTGAATTATACGGAATTGTTATTCTTTAAACTATATGTCTGGTATGATATTCTGAACAAGGAACACCTGTCCTTTCAGGATTTCTGCGATAAGCTGGACAAGGACAGGATATTGCCCGTATACAGGCAAATGTATCGGGCCTACATGCAAATTCCGTCAAAGGAGATATGGACCAGTCAAACGGTAGATACCATCCTCCGGCTACTGGATTTTTACATTGAGACCGGTGCTTTCAACACAAAGGAAACGGTCTTTCTATTGTTAAACCAGTTGTCCCAACTGTTGGATACTGTTCATGGATATGCAAAAGACGGATATAAGGACGGTGAAAAGAAGAAAACAGTTTTCGACCTGTATATATGTTCGGTAGACCTGGAAAACAACTTCATGTTAACCCGAAGAGAAAACCGTTTGGCCTGCTCGATCAAGCTATATACCGTCAACAGCATTACTACAGACAATATGGCATTATGCCATGAAACCCTGAAATGGATCAATGATCTGATATTGAAATCCACCCTGATCAGTGGAACCTCCGTGAAAGAACAGTTTCGTTTCTTTCAAACATCAAAGAATAAAATAGACGGTCTGGTCAATAAAATAGAATCCATGAAATGACTGCCGGCGACCGGATTTGTTTTGCAAAAAAACCATTGTCTCAGATTTGTTTTTGCAAAAATCCGTAATTGAATATTTTCCTTATTACATGAGTGGGATTTTCTGCTGCTGACAAACAACAGGTATCCCGTTTTTATTGTTTTTCCCAAAAACAAAGAGATACACCGCAAATATCCGTTTTAAGCGGCTTGTAACGGAATTTATCTTTGTGTTGTCATATTAACAGAGATTGCATATCATTGAACACAGATAAATTATGAAACGGATTAAAAAAACAATCATTGCATGTATGCTGATTGGTAGCATTATCGAAGGGGTTTCGGCTCAGAACATCGAACTGAAAGGCGCAATCAAAGACGCACAGAACAGTGAAGCATTGGCGTATGTCAATCTCGTATTGCAGACAGCGGATTCCGCTTTCATAACGGGCACGACGTCGGACGATAACGGCAAATTCAGTATCCCGAGAGTGAATGCGGGCGATTACCGGCTGGCGATTTCCTGCATCGGCTATCAAACGCAGTATATCGAAGTGGCCGGACTGACGAAAAACCTTACGCTGCCGGATATTCTGCTGGAAGAAGAGACTGTTGGCCTGAATGCTGTAACCGTAACCGGTTCCGCCACCACCAGCCGGATAGACCGCAAACTGATCTTCCCCACCGAACAGCAACTGCGAGCCTCTACCAACGGTATCGACCTGTTGCAGCAGCTGATGCTACCCCGCTTGCAGGTCAATCCCATGATGCGGAGCATTTCCGTACCTGGTGGTGGCCAAGTGCAGTTGCGTATCAACGGCGTCAAGGTGGAAACAAATGAAATACAGGCTTTGATACCGGCGGATATTATTCGCGTAGAATACCACGATAACCCCGGGCTGCGCTATGGCAATGCCGAAGTGGTGCTTGACTACATCGTCCGGCGCAACGAAACGGGCGGCAACATCGGCGTGGACATCCTCAACACATTCCAACTGAGCAAATGGGGAATAAATTCCGTGAACAGCAGAATCAATCACAAAAAGTCGGAATTTGCCATCAATTATCAGGCTCAGCAACGCAGTTTCGACCAGATATGGCGCGACAACGAGGAAACATTCATGTTTACCGACGGTTCCATTTTCCGGCGAAAGGAAACCGGTGAACCGGATAACTATCAGATGTTATGGAACACGTTGTCGACGACGTACAGTTATCTCAATGACAGGCGCATGTTCAATGCTTCTTTCCGTTATTTCTCGGAAGACATACCCCGTTTTGACTACAGTGGAAAACTGTATAACATGGACAATCCGTCGGATAACGTCCAAATGATTGACCAAACGAAGTCTTATTCTTCCCGCCCTGCTATCGACCTTTATTATCAGGAGAATATGAAGAACGACCAGACGCTGATCGTCAATCTCGTCGGGACATACAACTATACCGACAATAGCCGCATCTACCGGGAAAGTCGCGAAAATACTCCGCTGACCGATATCAACAATACCGTGCTTGGCAACAAATATTCGTGGATTGGCGAGGGCATCTACGAAAAGAAACTTGGCGACAACCGCCTGAGCGCCGGTCTGCGCCACACGCAGTCCTACAGCGACAACACGTATAAAAACGGTCACGAGTATAAAACCGACATGCAGCAGAGCGAAACATTTATGTACGGCGAATGGAAGGGAAAAATCAAAAAACTGGATTACATGCTTGGTGCAGGCGTTACACGCTCCTCGTTCCGGCAGGAAAACGGGGGCGACGGTTACGACTATTACACGTTCAATCCGCGGCTGACGCTGTTCTATCCCCTGCCGGGCAATTCGTCCATCCGCCTGAAATCGGACATCAACAACAACACCCCTTCGCTCTCCAACCTGAGCGCGGTGGAACAGGTTATTGATTCGTTTCAGATACAGCGTGGTAATCCGAACCTGAGTCCGTATCTCCGCTACCAGTCCGAACTGAACTACGAATGGCAAAAGGGACTGTTCTACGTCAATCTGCAGGGTGTTTACGAATATCTCCCTTCGCCCATCATGGAAGAAAAGCGTCTGGAAGGCAACAAAATCGTTCAGACCTGGGACAACCAGAAAAGCTGGCAGCGGATGACCACCAACATCCAACTTCGCGTCGGACCGGTGAAGGACATTCTCCTGCTGTCCATTAACGGGGGATTCAACCACTATGTCAGTCACGGCAACAGCTACCGGCACATGTACAACAATCCGTTCGTCAATGCCATGCTTGCCGGATTTTACAAGAATTTCCAAGCCTCCCTGATGTGGAATACCAATTGGAACCGCTTCTATGGCGAGACAATGGAAGGCGGCGAGAACACGCATATTATCCTGTTGAACTACCGGCACAGGGGAATGAATGTTGGAATAGGCGCGTTTAATCCTTTCGTCAACAATTTTCACATGGACACGGAGAACTGGTCGGAGCATGCCTCCTACAGGAAAAAGCTATACAGCAATGACCTGTCCCGACTCTTTTTGTTCCAGTTCTCGTATAATTTCTCTTTCGGACGCTCGTTCAATGCCGGCGGAAAGCGATTGAACAATACCGACGAAGACGCGGGTGTAATGAAAGCGGGCAAGTAATCATTAGAAAAAGCGTACGTCGACGAAAAGGGGCAAATGGTCGGAGGCTATCTGTTCGTCGATGACTTTTTGGCGCAACAGGGTATGCGTGCAGCTGTTTTTATGGACATAAATATAGTCGATGCATTCTGTGGGATTGACCACCGGTATGGTCTTTGCCGCAGGGTCGCTCAGCGGGATGAATGTTTCGCGGAGGGCGGTCTGTGGGGGTGAGTTGGGGGTGGAGTTCATGTCGCCGGCGAGGAAGAGGGGTTTGGTGATCCCTTTGACGGCTTCGTTGATGATGGCGACAGAGGCTAAGCGGTCTTCTCCCTTCAGAGAAAAGTGCGTGCAGGCAACGACATACTGCTCAAATTCGGCGACAAGCAGCACGCGGCGCTCTTCCCGACCGGGCAGAGGGGTCGCCTCAACCCGCAACGGCTTCTCTTTAGACAGGATACCTATCCCGTATTTCCCTCCCTGATAGTCGATAGCAGGTGCATAGGTGGAATGCATCGACGTTCGGCGAGACAATTCCCCCAAGGTAAAAACCCCTTCGCTACGCATAGTGGCGCTATCCACCTCCTGTATGGCGACGACGTCGGGGGCAACGGCGTTGATCACATCGGCTATCCGTCCGTAATCCCGTATACCGTCCATCCCCACCATATTATGTACATTGTAACTCATGATCCGTAGCGTCTTTCCCTCTTTCGCTACGCGGAAAAGATACCGTCCCGATCCGGTTTTGACCACCAAACGTCCCTTTTCGGCATGGGTATGGAGGATACCGTCCGCTTCGGACAGGGGGAGGCCGCTTTCCGTTACCTGCGCAATGGCGGAGGCCGGCAGGTAGACCGTCGCCGAACTGTTGGCCGGGACTTCCAGCCTGAGGGTAAACGCCTTTTCATCCTCTTTCCAGTCCGACAGGATATACCCGTAAGGCGAATGGTACGACACACGGGCTGCCCGGATATCGCCGACTGCTTCGGGCTTGATCACGATCTCTTTCATCCCCACGGAGTGTTCCGCCTGGCGAAGGCCGCCCAGTCCGCTGAAGAGCCATTCCATCAGGTGCCCCAGCATACAGTGGTTGTTGGAGACGAATCCGTAGGCCTGCCATGATTCCGTCAGGGAGGTCGCCCCGTGCGCCAGTTGCCAGCCGTAGCCGGGGACGTCGTATTGGCAATTCATATCATAGATGATATCCGACGCATCGTTCGCTTCCAGCGCGCGAAGCACATAGCGGTAGCCGATATCGCCGGCTGTCAGGGCGTTGTTGCGGCTACGGATATCGTCGACCAGGTTCTTAAAGGTTTGGTCGCGGTTCTCCTCTTCCGTCAGGCCGGTATAGAGGGCGATGGCATTGGCCGCCTGGCTGTTGCGGTCGTATGTACGGGTCGATGCGTCCCAGAATGTGTTGTTGAATGCCTGTTTGATCTCTGCCGCCAGTGCGCCATAGCGTGCGGCATCCGCCTCTTTCCCCAGCAAATCGGCAATCTGTTGCATGATCAGGGTATTGTAGTAATAGGTGGCGGTGGCGGTGACCCCGTTGGAGGTGAGCTGGGCTGACCCGGGATGCCGCGGGCCGATGTCGAACCAGTCGCCCAACCCGTAAGCGATGATATGACGGTCTGCCCTTGAAGCTAAGTAGTCCATGTAGCGTTGCATGTCGGGATAATAGGTTTCGATCAATGAACGATCCCCGTACCACTGGTATACATACCATGGGCAAATGATAAAGGCGCTTCCCCACTCGGGCGTATCCTTAAACCCTCCTTCAAATTCCACCAGTTCGGGGGCAATCGTCGGTATGAGTCCGTTGGCAGCCTGTGCCGACTGCATGTCGCGCATGATCTTTTCATACAGGCGGGCGATATCGTAGCGGTACTGGATAGAATGTTGCATCAGGTAGGCCTGCTCAAGCCATCCCAATTTTTCGCGGTGCGGACAGTCGGTCAGGACACTGGCCATATTACTGCGGATAGACCAGTCGATGAGGCGGTAGATACTGTTGAACATGTCGTTGGAGCAACTGAACGTCCCCACCTCCTCCGCTGAGTTGCTAGTATGAAGTCCCGTGATATCAACAACTTCCGGCAGATGGCCGGGGTTGGGTTTGCCGGCCGGGACGGCGCCCTCGAGCTGTACGTACCGGAAGCCGTAATAGGAGAATCGCGGCTGCCAGCTTTCGAGGCCTCCGCCTTTCGGGGTGTATGTGAAATAGAAAGGATGGCCGGTCGCGCTCTGGTTCACGGTGTTATCCGGGTTCAGTAACTCGGCGGGATGCAGCTTGACCGGACGGCTATCCGTCGCCTTGACCGTCAGCTTCAGGATCCCTGAAAAGTTCTGCCCCAAGTCATACACCCAGTCTCCCTTTGCGGTCTCTATCAAGCGGACACAGGGCAATCTGTCCCTGATCTTCAGTGGGGTAGCCCGTTGTGAGACAAGGGCAGGAGCATAACCGGCGGGAATGGCGTTCTTCCATCCCTTGTCATCGAATCCCGGCAGCATCCACCCCGCTTGTTCCCTGTTGGCATCATAGTCTTCGCCCCCGTAGATACTGCTGAAGGTGATGGGGCTTTCCGCCGCTTTCCAGTCGCGACTGCTCACAATATCCTCGTGGCTTCCATCCGTATAGTCGATGTGTATTTTCATGATCATTTTGGGTGCGCCGTACGAAGCGACTAACTTCAGGTATCGTTCGCGCGGCGTATTGTAGAAGCCGTTTCCCAGCATAACGCCGACGGTGTTGGCGCCCCGTTTCAGTTGCCCGGTCAGGTCGAAAGAGAGATAGAGGGCGTGCTTGTCGTACTTTGTCCACCCCGGATCCAGGAAATGATCCCCCACCTTGTTTCCATTGAGGAACAGCTCGAAATGCCCCATCCCCGACACGTAAGCGGTCGCGTTCCTGATCTCTTTCCCGACAGCGAACTCTTTCCTGAATTGCGGAAGCAGGTACATGCCGATCTTTTTCCCCTCTATAACCGGCGTACCGGTAGTGAGGATCTCCTCTTTCCTGTCTTTTTCCAACGCAATCCACTGCGCTTTCCCCCAGTCTTTCTTGTCCGGTAGCCCCATCTGGAAGCGGTTGATCAGACTCCACGGCGACGGCCGCCCTTGCCTGTCCCATACCCTGGCTTTCCAGAAATAGCGCTTCCCTGCCTCCAACTTCTTTCCGGCATAAGGAAGCAGGATAGAGGCGGACGACTGTACTTTCCCGCTGTCCCACAAGTTCCCGTTATCCGTGTGCAATTGCTCTTCCGAATCGGCAACAAGGATTTGCCAGGCCGACTGTTCAAAGCCCCTGCCCTCCGCCTGAATCCGCCAACTAAAACGCGGACGAAGCGTCTCTATACCAATAGGATTTTCTTCCTGCTCACAGGTCAGATAAAAGAGGGAATGCCTCTCCTCCGCCCGCAGGTTTCCGGCAACAAGGAGGAATAACAGAAAAAGAATACAGCGCATGTGTCTCATAAGGCTCAACTATTTAGAAACCATTTATAATCCAATTTACGCTGCAATATTACAAATTATCGGCGATACCCGCAAACCTGCGCCCGAATGAAAGGGCGGTTCCTTGCATAGGGGACAAAAAAAAACGGCTACCTTCTCAGGCCACCGTTTTCAATGTTGTGTTTTTAATTCTCAATTCTTTAGACCAATGTAAAATATTTTTTTCAAAATCTCTTCATCAGTATGATGTTACAAATGTAGCGGTTTTAACAGGAATCAACCAAATACTATTTAAACAATTAGTAATACTATTTCGTCAACAAATGGAAGTAAGCCGGTAAATTTAAATTCTGAACCGGCTACGGATATATTTTTTCCTGTATTCTGTTGGGGTAATGCCTTTTTTCTTCCGGAAAAGGCGGTTAAAGTTCGACAGGTTATTGAAACCGCATTTGTAGCAAATCTCGGAAATCGTGTCGCTTGTATCAATCAGCCGGCAGGCGGCTTCGGAAATACGGATCTCGTTCAGGTTGTCAATAAATGTTTTTCCTGTCCACTTTTTCAGAAAGCGGGTCAGCGATGCTTCACTTGTATTGATTAAAGTGGCGGTTTCGGCAAGAGTGATTGGTCGCTGATAGTTTTCGTGCAAATAGAGCATCAGGATTCCCAACCGGTCACAATCCCCGTTACACAAATTCTTTATATTGTCAGACGCATTTAAACGGCGGGCGGCATCATCTAAAGAAAGCGTTTTCAATATGTCGATAAGACGTAGGAAATTTTGAAAAGAATTGGGGATATCATTCGACAGCATTTTTAGTTTCGGGCGGATATTGGTAGCCATCTGATGACTGAATACCAATCCGTTGGCTGCATTTTCGAACATAGTCTTTATTGTTTTAAAATGCCGTTTGTTGATGACGCTGTCAAACAGGGAACGGTGGAACTGGATGGTGATTTCCGTCGTATTATGAAACGTACATGTATGGTTTGAATAGGCATGCTTGACAGCTCCCGCAATAAGGACAAGATCCAGATCGCCAATCTCTTCCATCGAATCGCCGACAGTACGGATCGCCCCACCGGCATTCTCCAGAAAATTCAATTCAAACTCGGGATGCACATGGATCGGAAAGGCAAAAGTATGCTTGATCTGTTGTATAACAAGGAAGCAATCTTCTGCTGAAAGCGGGGTGATCTCTCTTAAAACATTATGTTGACCCATAGTGCGTTATATTCACAAATAGACATATGTACAACATCCATATTATATTTTTACAAATGTAACGGTTCTCCTTTTATTGAGCAAAAAAGAGCACTAAAAAAAGGCTACCGGTAATCACCCGATAGCCTTTTTTGCCCTGTACCATGAATAATCTTATTCCCTTTTATCCATCATATTCAGTTCGACAGCGTTTTTCCTGTTTGCATAGATCCGTTCGAACTCATCCTTCGCGCCGACAACAAGCTTGTCAAAGTCTCTTTGTCCCGTACCGGCCGGAATCAGATGCCCGCAAATAACGTTCTCTTTCAATCCTTCCAAACGATCAACCTTTCCATTGATGGCAGCTTCGTTCAGTACTTTTGTCGTTTCCTGGAACGAAGCGGCGGACATAAAGCTGTTGGTCTGCAATGCAGCGCGCGTGATACCTTGAAGAATCTGGTTGGCTGTTGCCGGAACAGCGTCGCGCACTTCAACCAATCTCAGGTCTCGGCGTTTCAGCATACTGTTTTCATCTCTCAGCTTGCGGGCTGTTACGATCTGCCCCGGTTGCAACGTTAAAGAGTCTCCAGGCTCCGTCACCACTTTCTTTCCCCAGATACGGTCGTTTTCATCCATGACTTCCAGTTTGTCCACGACCTGCTGCTCAAGGAAACGGGTATCACCCGGATCAACCACTTCCACTTTACGCATCATCTGGCGGACAATGACTTCGAAATGTTTGTCATTGATCTTCACGCCTTGCAGACGGTAAACGTCCTGTACTTCGTTGACAATATATTCCTGTACAGCGGTCGGCCCCTTGATAGCAAGGATATCGGATGGGGTAATCGCCCCGTCCGAAAGAGGCATACCTGCGCGAATATAATCGTTTTCCTGAACCAGGAGCTGTTTGGAGAGCGGCACCATGTATTTCTTGATCTCTCCTAATTTAGAGGTGACCGTGACTTCACGGTTACCACGCTTGATCTTACCGAAACCTATTTCGCCGTCAATTTCAGCGACGACGGCAGGATTAGACGGGTTACGTGCCTCAAACAATTCCGTTACGCGGGGAAGACCACCGGTGATGTCACCCGTCTTGCCCACTGCACGCGGCATCTTTACAAGCACTTCGCCGGCTTTGACCGAATCGCCGTTCTCTTTCACGACGTGCGCACCTAAAGGCAGGGAATAGTTTTTCAGGTAGTTCCCCTTTTCGTCCAGAATATGAACGACGGGAGCCTTTGTCTTATCTTTCGGTTCGATGATGATCTTTTCTTTCAAACCGGTTGTTTCGTCGCTTTCCACCTTGTAGGTTATACCCTCGATCACACTTTCAAACTCAATGATACCGGCTACTTCGGATACTATAACAGCATTGAACGGATCCCATTCTATAACCATATCGCCTTTCTTCACCGTATCACCATTATTGAAATACAATTTGGAACCGTAAGGAATATTATGCGTCAATAATACAATCTTTGTATTGGGGTCAATAATACGCATTTCCGCCAGACGGCTTACAACGACCTGGTGTTTCTTGCCAGCCGCATCTTCGGAAGTGACCGAACGGAGTTCGTCAATTTCGATGATACCGTCATATTTGGACGTGATGTTACTTTCAGTCGCTATGTTAGAAGCAATACCCCCGACGTGGAATGTACGTAATGTCAACTGCGTACCCGGCTCGCCAATTGACTGTGCCGCAATAACGCCCACGACTTCACCTCTTTGAACCATCTGTCCGGTGGCCAGGTTACGTCCGTAGCATTTAGCGCAAACGCCTTTCTTTGATTCACAGGTAAGCACCGAGCGGATTTCTACGCTTTCAATAGGTGATTCTTCAATCTTTCTGGCGATATCTTCACGTATCTCATCTCCTGATTCGACCAGAAGTTCGCCCGTCAAAGGATGCTGAATATCATGAACCGATACGCGCCCTAAAATACGTTCATATAGGGAAGCAATAACTTCTTCGTTGTTTTTCAGTTCCGTACAAATCAAACCGCGTAACGTGCCGCAATCTTCTTCATTGATAATCACGTCATGGGAAACGTCGACAAGGCGACGCGTCAGATATCCCGCATCAGCCGTCTTCAGCGCAGTATCGGCCAACCCTTTACGCGCGCCGTGTGTAGAGATGAAGTATTCTAACACCGACAAACCCTCTTTGAAGTTGGAAAGGATCGGGTTTTCAATAATCTGTCCACCCTCTGCACCGCTTTTCTGAGGTTTAGCCATCAAACCGCGCATTCCCGATAGCTGGCGAATCTGTTCCTTAGAGCCACGAGCGCCGGAATCCATCATCATAAAGACGGAATTGAATCCTCCGTTATCGGCGGTAAGCTGTTTGATCAAAATCTCCGATAACCGGCTGTTCACGTGTGTCCATGTATCGATAATCTGGTTGTAACGCTCATTGTAGGTGATGAATCCCATACTGTAGTTGGCAAGGATTTGCTCAACTTCCTTATACCCTTCATCCACTAATTTATCTTTTTCCGTCGGGATAAGTACGTCTGCCAGATTGAATGACAGCCCGCCCTTAAAGGCCATGTAATACCCCAAGTTCTTGATATCGTCAAGGAATTGAGCGGTACGGGCAACCCCGCACACTTTGATCACATCTCCGATGATATCACGAAGGGCTTTCTTTCCAAGCAGTTCGTTCACGTAACCAACCTCTTTAGGCACAAGTTCGTTGACCATTACACGTCCAACAGACGTTTCACATATGACCCTTACCGGATTTCTATCCTTGTCAATATCGTCAACGTATACTTTAATCGGGGCATGGATATCTACCTTACCCTCATTATAAGCGATGGTCGCCTCTTCAACGCCATAAAAGACCAAACCTTCACCTTTTGTACCCGGGCGTAACTTGGTCATATAATACAAACCAAGCACCATATCCTGGGACGGTACGGTGATCGGAGCGCCATTCGCCGGATTCAGGATATTATGGGAAGCAAGCATTAACATCTGCGCTTCCAATACGGCTTCATTTCCTAATGGTAAATGTACGGCCATCTGGTCGCCGTCGAAGTCGGCATTAAATGCCGTACAAGCCAACGGGTGTAACTGAATGGCTTTCCCCTCAATCAATTTGGGTTGAAACGCCTGAATCCCCAGACGGTGCAATGTCGGCGCACGGTTGAGCAGTACAGGATGGCCTTTCATGACATATTCCAGGATATCCCAGACAACAGGTTCTTTGCGGTCTACGATTTTCTTTGCCGATTTAACCGTCTTGACAAT
>JAISQD010000103.1 GCA_031274415.1 Tannerellaceae bacterium
CGGTGACATTCTTCGACATCCCCGTTCGGTTTCTTGCGGCTGCGTAGCGACTCGATGAAATTAATCTGGTGGTCGTTGTCGGGGAATACGCCGCCGTCTTCGGCCACGATTTCATTGCCAGGACCTAACACCTGCCAGCCTCCACCGTGACGGCCAAGATACATCAAGCCTTCGGTTCCGTATATTTCGGTACGGGTGGAATTGTTGCGCCAGTTGGGGAAACGGGTTTTGTCGTTGCGGATATCATTGGGCGTTTTCGTCATATAATTGGTCGCGTATGCGTTGTCGCAGGTCATGGTGAACGTGCCGAAGTCGTATACGATGGATTGGTATTCGGGCGTTTCGCTCGTTCCGCCGAATGCATGGTTTCCGCCCCAGCAGTAGACCGATTTCGGATGTGAGGGGTTGTCGATCACTAAGCGTGCCAAGTCCATGACGTGCGAAGCGTCGTCGGCCAGGCCGCCGCCGCTGTATGCCCAATAGCTCAACCATCCGCCGCGGCCATTCTCGTCCACGATCGACGGGCTGAACGGACGCATAGGCGCCGGGCCGAGCCACTTATCCCAATCGAGCCATGCCGGCACGGGCGCTTCGGGCGCTTCCGTCCATTTGCCGCCGCCAAGCATGTTGTAACTTTTTACGGTGACGATCTTCCCCAGTTTACCGCTCCGGATATATTCCCGTGCGCTGAAGCCGTATGGTGCGCTCCGGTTCTGGAACCCGACCTGTACGATCCGTTTGTACCGCGCGGCGGCTTCCACTAATTTACGTCCTTCCCATATGTTGATCGTCGGATTCTTCTCTACATAGACATCCTTACCGGCCTGGCACGCCCATATAGCTGCCAGCGAGTGCCAGTGTTCAGGAGTGGCCACCCATACGGCGTCGACCTCCTTGTCGTCGAATATCTCTTTCATGTTTTCGGTCGTTCCCGGCTTGTAGCCCAAGTCCTTTTCTACTTGTGCGGCCGCTTTAGCCAATTTCGTTCTGTTGACGTCGCAAACGGTCTTGACCACCACGTTTTCGTTGATCTTGCAACAATTGATGATACAACCCAAGCCACGTCCGCCGCTACCCACGAGCGCCAGCACGATCCGGTCGTTTGCTCCCAGACAGGAGGCGCTAAAGAGCGTATTGGCGCTCAAGCCGATTCCGGCGGCGGCAATAGCGCCTTTTTTGATAAAGTTCCGTCGATTCATAGTCTTATTTATTTTTTTGCAACAGGTAATTCACGGTATTGAACATCAGGAGGCGGAAACTGTCGATTTTCCAGTCGTCCCAATGCCCGAGGGAGGTATAGGCGATACGGTCGCCATTGAGCCACATCACCGGTTCGTCGGGCACATCCGGATTGCTGCCGAGCAACAAGACCTGCGCTTTGGGGGTACGCAACGGGCGGTTTTGATACAGCCAGTTGGGGCTCGTAAAGGGCGCGACGCCTTTCAGTATGGGATGGTTTTCCATTCCCGGGACAAGGGTGATACCCGTTCCCGTATTCAGGTGTCCGTAGTGCCCCTGGTAGTTGCCGCCCCATACCTCTTTGTCAAACTCAGGCCATTGCGCCAACAGATCCGACGCATGTTCCGAGGTCGCCGCCACAATACCGCCTCCTTCGCGCGGTACATTCCCTTTGGCGTCGAACGCATGGGAAGCGGTACGTATACCGAGCAACGGACGTCCGCTGGCGACATAGTCTTTGATCGCTTTCATCTTTTCCGGTTCAAGCGCCCGGCGGCGGATAAAGATAACGGCCAGGTCGGCGTCGTCCAGTATTTGCAGGTTTTCCAGGTTGTGCCTGCCCGGCCCTTCCATGATGGGTACGCCGAGGGCGAAATCGCTGTGGATATTTTTCAGCGTCAGTTCGTGGGCAAACTCCGGCAGGCGCTGGTTGGCGCGGTATTCGCTTTCGGCCGTGAGGAAAGCGATGCGCGGACGGCTGTCTCCTTTGAATTTGAACTGTTTCTTACCGAGGAAGTCGGTCGATACGATCGAGGGGCATACGTAGGTTTCGATGTATTCCACCATCAGGTCGAGGCCGGAGAAATGATCGACAAAGGGCGCCATTTCATGGTTGTACATCAAATCCGTCATGTCGCGCATCAGCACCACATTCATTCCCATCCGTTTCATGGCGCGAAGGCCAAAAGAGCGGCCAATGACGCACATATTGGTATGTACGCCCACCAGGATGACATTCTTGACGCCCTTTTTCTTGAAGTACGCCCCGATCTCGGCTCCGGAGTCGCTGATCAGGTCTTGATCCTTAATATCCAATGCGTCGATCTGTTTTTCCCATACGCGGTGGGCGTAGCAGTCGTTGTTCTCGCAGCCTTCGTCGGACTGGTCGACAGGCCACGGCACACCGTCTTCAGAGGGAAGTTTGCTGCCGTCGGCAAGCGCAGCGATCTTCTTGTCTTTGTACTTCATGGCCTCTTTCCTGCCGGGGTAATCCTTGTAGTAATCCATGCAGTCGCTGGGGGCATGAACGATTTTCACCCCTTTGGCGCGTGCGACAGTCAATAGGTTGTTCATCACCGGCGCCATCTCCGCCACGCGGGCGGTAGCGTCGTCACACCAGTGCCTGTCCCACATATCGCAGATAATAATCGCGGTCTCGGCAGGTATCCAGCTTTCGATATGGTTGGTGATGATTTTTGCCCCCTCATCCAGGTCGGAGGGGATTCTCTCTTGCGTAGAAATACGCATCGGCGTTACAACCGTCTTTTTGGCTGCATATATTCCCGTAAATGGAATCAACAACGCAGCAACAACGATTAACTTGACTAGCTTTCTCATTATTTCATGGTATTTTAATTTGTGATGCAAATATATTCATTACATTTGGTACGTTTATGTACAATATCGACATTCTATGAACCAAAGAGAGAACTTGAACCTGATTTTACTCAACGCCGCGCGGAAGGCACATTATGCCGACTGGAACTGGAAAGGCGTATACAGCCCCTTTGCCCGATTGTATATGGTAGAGAGCGGAGAGGCAAAAGTGATTATGCCCGACGGGACGTATACCATACGTCCCGGTTACCTATACCTGATTCCCTCGTTTGTTGTCCACAGCTGTGAAAACGATGGCACATTTACGATTTACTACATGCATATTTATGACGAACAGAACATCTTCGACCGGCTGAATTTCCCCTTTGAAGTGACGGCGGGCGACATGGATGTCATGCTGATGAAACGCCTGCTGGCCATTAATCCCGGAAGGGAGCTGGTGCGTTCCGACCCCGATACCTACGATAACTTCTCCACCTTGATGCAGACTATCGCGCAAAACGACCGTTTCCCGTTCAGCTCCGTAGTGGAGACAAAAGGGATATTGCTGCAACTGTTTTCGCGGTTTCTGGAGAAAGCCTCTTCCAAACAGGAAATAACCGATAAGCGGATAGTCAAGATATTGCGTTACATCAGGGAAAACATCGACAAAAACATCAGCATCGACGAACTGTCGTCTATCTGTTACCTGAGCAAAGACCATTTTATCCGCCTCTTCAGAAAAGAGATGCAATGTACCCCCATCCAGTATATCAATCAAAAAAAGATAGAGAAAGCGCAGTTAATGCTTGTGATCGGGGAAAAGTCGATAAAAGACATCACGTACAGCCTTGCGTTCGAAAACATGTCTTATTTCTATCGTTTATTCAAGAAAATGGTAGGTATCCCCCCGAACCAATATAAAGCGCAATCAAATTTACCTGATCACCAAGGAACATAATATAAGCCCGTGTCGCCGGTAATGAAAATTTTATGTACATTTGTATAAAAACAAAATGAGGATGAAAAGATTACCCATAGGCATACAGTCGTTTGTTGATTTACGTAACAATGATTATTTGTATGCAGACAAGACAGAGGAAATACACCGGCTGATAACTTCCGGAAAGACATTCTTCCTTTCCCGCCCCCGCCGGTTTGGAAAGTCGTTGTTAATAAGTACGCTCGAAGCTATTTTCAAAGGAGACAAAGCCTTGTTTAAAGGGCTTTATATCTACGACCGGATAGATTGGACGCGCCGCCATCCGGTCATCAAATTGGACTGGAGCAGCCTTAAACACTCAACGGCGGAGGAGATGGAATGTGGTATGCGTGAGTTCTTAGATGAAATAGCCCAAACGTATCAAATCACCCTTACCCAGGAATATGCCGCTAATCGTTTCAACCAGTTGATAAAGGGTTTGCACCATACGACAGGCGAACAGGTGGTTGTATTGGTCGATGAATACGATATGCCGATACTCGACGCGATGAATGCTCCGGTAGAAAGAACGGAAGAGATACGCCAATACCTCCAATCGTTTTATAAAATACTGAAAGCCACAGACGAACACCTGCGTTTTGTCTTCCTGACAGGCGTATCCAAGTTTGCCAAAGT